>JBFFMG010000156.1:0-8240 GCA_041554215.1 Labilibaculum sp. | reverse complement strand
TATTTGAAGGTGAAGAAAGCATTTTTTGATCAGTTGGGGAAAAAGACATTTGCCATTACCAATGCCGATGATAAGAATGGAAAGTTAATGCTCCAAAATATGAAAGGGCATAAATTTACCTACTCGACTCGTTCTTTTGCAGATTATCGTTGTCAGATTTTGGAAAAGCACTTTACCGGCATGCTTTTAGAAATGGACGGTGTGGAGATCTGGACCAATTTTATTGGTGATTTTAATGCTCATAATCTATTGGCTGTTTACGGTACAGCTCTTTTATTAAATCAAAATAAAGAAGAGGTACTAAAGGGAATCAGTGAACTAAAATCTGTTGATGGAAGATTTGAAAGCATCATATCGACTGATGGTATTATGGCTATTGTCGATTATGCTCACACGCCGGATGCATTAAAAAATGTTTTGGAGACAATTGGAGCTTTACGATCCGGAAACGAGCAGGTTATAACTGTTGTTGGTGCAGGAGGCGATAGGGATAAGACCAAACGACCATTAATGGCAAAAATTAGTACTGAGCTTAGCGATAAGGTAATTCTCACATCAGATAATCCCAGATCGGAAGATCCTGATCAGATTATTAATGAAATGAAGGAAGGAGTGGCTGCTAATAATACTCGAAAAGTATTGGCAATAACCGACAGAAAAGAAGCCATTCGAACTGCGCATATGTTAGCGAAAAAGGATGACATTATATTGATTGCAGGAAAAGGTCACGAAGATTATCAGGAAATAAAAGGAGTTAAGCATCATTTTGATGATAAGGAAATAATAAGAGAAATTTTTAAGCTGTAGCTATGTTATATTATTTATTTAGATACTTAAATCAATTGGATTTTCCCGGAGCAGGGATGTTTGAATACATCTCATTTCGGGCGGCATTGGCCATTATGACTTCCTTGTTTATTGCAACTGTATTTGGAAAAAAAATCATTCAATTATTGCAAAAACAACAAATTGGAGAGGTCGTACGTGATTTAGGCTTGGCAGGACAAATGGAGAAAAAAGGGACTCCAACTATGGGTGGACTAATTATAATTCTTTCCATTATAGTGCCTGTTTTGCTATTCACCAAATTGGATAATGTTTACATCGTGCTAATGATCATTACTACAATTTGGTTGGGTTTAATTGGCTTTATTGATGATTATATAAAAGTTTTTAAAAAGGATAAAGCTGGATTAAGCGGAAAATTTAAAGTCGCAGGTCAAGTTGGATTAGGTTTAATCGTTGGATTAACCCTTTATATTAATGATGATGTTGTTATTCGTGAAAAAACAGCTATTGATGAAATAGGAACTCAAACAGAAATGGTTGATGAGGGATTTTCATCTGTAGCACCTGGAACAACTCGGTTAACAACTGATGTGAAATCAACAAAAACTACGATTCCATTTTTTAAGAACAATGAATTCGATTATGAATCTTTAGTTGCTTTTGGAGGCGAATACTCACCCATGTTAGCTTGGTTGGTTTTTATAATCATTACAATATTTATTGTTACGGCCGTTTCTAATGGTGCTAATATAACAGATGGTTTGGATGGTTTGGCAACAGGTTCTTCGGCTATTATTGGGGCTACTTTGGGAATATTGGCCTACGTGTCTGGTCACGTTGTTTATGCCGATTATTTAAATATCATGTACATTCCAAATTCGGGTGAGCTTGTAATTTTTATTGCAGCATTTATTGGAGCAACCATTGGATTTATGTGGTATAATTCATATCCAGCACAAGTATTTATGGGAGATACAGGAAGTCTTTCCCTAGGTGGAATAATTGCTGTTTTTGCCATTATCATTCACAAAGAAATGTTGATTCCTATATTGTGTGGAATTTTTCTTGTTGAGAATATCTCTGTGATGATGCAGGTTTCATGGTTTAAATATACCAGAAAGAAATATGGTGAAGGAAGAAGAATTTTTAAAATGGCACCACTTCATCATCATTATCAGATGAAGGGTTATCCCGAGCCAAAAATTGTTACTCGATTTTGGATTATTGGAATCTTCTTGGCCATTATTACAATAGTAACTCTAAAAATTAGATAAGGACAAATGACTAAACGAATCGTCATATTAGGTGCAGGGGAAAGTGGTGTTGGTGCGGCTGTTTTGGCTAAATCAAAAGGGTTTGATGTGTTTGTTTCAGACTTTGGAGAGATAAGTGCTAAGTATAAAATGGCGCTGAATAATTATCATCTCGATTTTGAGGAAAAGCAACATACTGAATCACTAATATTATCAGCGGATGAAGTTGTGAAAAGTCCGGGCATTCCCGATACTGCTCCTTTGATTGTTAAGTTGATTGAAAGAAATATTCCGGTTGTTTCGGAAATTGAATTTGCGGGAAGGTTTTCCAATGCAAAAATGATTTGTATTACAGGGAGTAACGGTAAAACTACAACAACTTTGCTTTTGTATCATATGCTTAAAAAGGCTGGTTTAAATGTTGGTTTAGCAGGAAATGTTGGCAATAGTCTTGCATGGCAGGTGGCTGAAAAAGATTTTACACACTATGTAGTTGAACTGAGTAGCTTTCAGCTTGATGGAATGTATAATTTTAGAGCGAATATTGCTATCCTTCTGAATATTACGCCAGATCATTTAGATCGGTACGATTATAAAATGGAAAATTATATCAATTCAAAATTCAGAATATTGCAAAATATGAGATCCGAGGATTCTTTCGTGTTTTGCACAGATGATGAAATCATCAAAAATGAATTAATGAATTGCGACACTCTTGCTCAATTATTGCCTTTCTCTGTTCGTGAAGAAAAAGAAATGTGCGGATGGATTGAGAACGAACTTTTAAAAATTCAATACAAGGAAAACTTATTTTCTATGGATAAAAAAGATTTGTCTTTACCGGGAATTCACAATGTGTATAATTCTTTAGCATCTGGAATTGCTGGCAGTGTACTGCAAATTCGAAAAGAAGTAATTCGCGAAAGTTTAAGTGATTTTCAAGGAGTTGATCATCGTCTGGAAAAAGTTGTTCGGGTTAGAGGAATTCAGTTTATTAACGATTCGAAAGCCACGAACATTAATTCTACATGGTACGCTTTGGAGAGTATGGAAGAGCCGGTTGTTTGGATTGTTGGTGGTGTTGATAAAGGAAACGATTACTCAGTTCTTTCTGATTTGGTGAAAGAAAAGGTGAAAGGAATTGTGTGTCTGGGTATTGATAATTCGAAAATTCATGCTGCATTTGATGATAAAGTAGATGTGATTGTTGATGCGAAGTCAATGAAGGAAGCGGTTAGTCAGGCATATCAAATGGCAGGTAAGGAAGAAATTGTGTTGCTGTCGCCAGCGTGTGCAAGTTTCGACTTGTTCAAGAATTATGAAGATCGCGGTAATCAGTTCAAAGAAGAAGTTAGAAATTTATAAATTGAAAAGATGGCAAAGTGGTTAATGAATTTAAACTTACGAGGGGATAAGACCATATGGATCATTATCTTCTTTTTGTCAATGATTTCTTTGCTGGTTGTATATAGCTCAACGGGTACACTTGCTTATAAAGTAAAAGGTGGGAATACATCCTATTTCTTTATTAAACAATTGATTCTTTTGGGTGGGTGCTACATGATCATTTATGTAATTCATCGGATTCCCTATACAGTCTATTCCAGTTCGGCTAATATCGTGCTGGTAATTTCAATTGGATTACTCATTTTAGCCAAACTAGTTGGGACAAATTTAAATGATGCATCCAGATGGATAACAATTCCGGGAATTGGGTTTAATTTTCAACCCTCTGAACTCGCAAAGCTGGCATTAATACTTCATGTCTCCAGAACTTTATCCCGATATCAGGCCGAAGAATCTTGCAAAAAGGAGGCGTTTTTGCATATTGTTATTCCTGTTGGAATTGTGTGTTTGCTGATTTTCCTGGATGATTTCTCGACCTCTGTTTTGTTAGCCGGCGTGTGTTATTTGCTGATGTTTATTGGACGAGTAGCGAAAAAATATTTGTTAGGATCGGTTGGAGTGGTTTTAGGATTGGTTATCATACTGATTGTAATGGCGCCTTTGCTTCCGAGCATTGGTCGTGTTCAAACTGTGCGCAGTCGAATTGTTAATTTTTTCGATAAGGATGAAGCAAATGTAAATAATAGTCAGAATTATCAGGTAGAACAGGCTAAAATTGCTGTTGTGTCGGGTGGTATTTTCGGGAAATTCCCAGGAAATAGTACTCAGCGCAATTTTTTGCCACATCCATATTCCGATTTTATTTATGCTATTATATTAGAAGAAATGGGCTGGATTGGAGGTTTTGTCATACTAGCTTTTTACCTCATATTAATGTATCGAGCCGGTCTCATTGTTCGGAAGTGCAATCGGACTTTTCCTGCATTTCTAGTAATAGGATTGGCTCTGAGTATCGTTTTTCAGGCATTAACCAATATGGCTGTGTCGGTTAATTTGATCCCTGTAACGGGACAACCATTGCCTTTAGTAAGTATGGGAGGAACTTCCTTAATTTTTACCAGTGCTGCATTCGGAATGATTTTAAGTGTTAGTAATTGGGTGAATGAGGAAGAGAAATTGAATGAAGAAGCAAAATTGAATGAAACAGAAAATTAAAATAATTGTTAGCGGAGGTGGAACAGGTGGTCATATATTTCCAGCCATCTCAATTGCAAATGCTTTAAAACAAAAGCATAGCGATTGTGAAATTCTATTTGTAGGAGCCGAAGGGAAAATGGAAATGGAAAAGGTTCCAGCTGCAGGTTATGATATAATAGGATTACCAATTCGAGGATTGCAAAGAAGTTTCTCGAAAGAGAATCTGAAATTTTTTCCTCGCTTGCTTAGGAGTATTTGGAAAGCAAAAGCTATTGTAAAAGGTTTTCAGCCCGATGCTGTTGTGGGTGTTGGAGGCTATGCGAGCGGCCCTCTTTTACATGCCGCGGCTAGACTCGGAGTCCCAACTTTGATACAAGAGCAAAACTCATATGCAGGAATAACTAATAAGCTTCTGGCTAAAAAAGCAAAAAAGATTTGTGTTGCTTACGATGGAATGGAACGATTTTTTCCTGCACACAAAATATTATTAACAGGGAATCCTGTGCGTAAAGATTTATTGAATATTGCTTCGAAAAGGGAAGAAGCAATGGATTATTTTGAATTAAATCCGAATAAAAAAACAGTTTTAATTGTTGGGGGTAGTTTGGGTGCCAGAACAATTAATAATAGTGTGCTAGGTTCGCTTGCGCAGATCTCAGAATCTGAAGTTCAGGTGATCTGGCAAACAGGGAAATATTACATTGAAAGGGTTCGGGAAGAACTAAAAAACTGGGATGTTGCAGGCTTAAAGGTTTTTGATTTTTTAGGAAGAATGGATTTGGCCTACGCTGCTGCTGATTTGGTTATTTCGAGAGCGGGTGCTGGAACAATTTCGGAGCTTTGTCTGGTCGAAAAACCTTGTATTTTGGTTCCATCACCTAATGTTTCGGAAGATCATCAAACCAAGAATGCAATGGCACTGGTAAATAAAAATGCTGCAGTAATGGTAAAAGATAATGATGCTGAACGGGAATTGGTTTTTATAGCTTTAAATTTGATAAATAACACAGAACAACTTTCTGAACTTTCCTCTAATTGCAAGGCTTTGGCTAAACCTAATGCAGCAGATGAAATAGCAGAACAAATAATTGCATTGACATAGATTATGCGAATTGAGGATTATAAAAATATTTATTTTGTTGGTATTGGTGGAATTGGAATGAGTGCTATTGCACGTTATTTTAACTCCATAGGGAAGAATGTGTTTGGGTACGATCGTACTGCAACCCAGCTTACTGCAGAATTAACTTTAGAAGGAATTGGCATTACATTTATTGAGGATGTCAACCAGATTCCTGAAATGTATCAATCAAAAGACGATACTTTAATTGTTTACACACCTGCTATTCCTGCAAATAATCCTCAGTTGATTTATTTTAAGGAACAACAATTTACAATTAAAAAACGAGCTCAGGTACTCGGATTGCTTTCCGATAATTTGAATGGAATTGGTATTGCAGGAACTCATGGTAAAACAACTGTTTCAACAATTACTTCTCACATATTTAAAACATCAGCTTTAGGCTGTAATGCTTTTTTGGGAGGTATATCACGAAATTACCAATCAAATTTATTACTTTCTAAGGATAGTAATTGGATGATTTTAGAAGCTGATGAATTTGATCGCTCATTTCTACAATTGCATCCACACGTGGCATTAATTACCTCTATGGATGCCGATCATTTGGATATCTACGGAGATAAAAATGAATTGGAAAAGAGTTTTCAGGATTTTGTGAATCAGATTAAAAAAGGAGGAATTTTGATTCATAAAAAAGGATTAATTTTGGATCATGATCAGCTTAAAGCTTATTCATATTCATTACAGGAGAAAGCTGATTTTAGCGCCGGGAATTTGAAATTGGTGGAAGGATTCTATCAATTTGATTTGCTGCATCCAAAGGGAGTAATCAAAGAATTACTGTTTTCTTACCCAGGAAAAATTAATGTCGAAAATGCCATAGCGGCATCGGCTGTTGCAATTCTTTGTGGGGTTAAAGAAAATGAATTGAGAAAAGCATTATCCACCTTTAAAGGAGTTAGAAGAAGATTTGATTACCAAATAAGAAACGAAAAACTGGTTTTTATTGATGATTATGCACATCATCCAAAGGAGTTGTGGGAAAGTATTTCATCGGTAAGGGAATTGTATCCGGAAAAGAAAATAACTGGTATTTTTCAACCTCATTTGTATACGAGAACGCGCGATTTTGCCGATGGATTTGCTACAAGCTTAAATTTGTTGGATGAAGTGATTCTTCTGGATATTTATCCGGCAAGAGAATTGCCGATAGAAGGAGTTACCTCTGAAATTATTTTGAAAAATTTACAAATACCATCTAAATTGTGTAGTAAAGATGAATTGATGGAGCTTCTCAGGGAGAAAGACTTTGAAGTTTTACTAACTTTAGGTGCAGGTGATATTGATAAGTTGGTTGAGCCGATTAAAAACCTTATAAGTGAGCGGTTGAGATGCTGAAAAAAATTGCAAACATATTAGTTTGGGTATGCTTATTTGGATACTTAATTGTCGTTTTTTCTTTTGCTAATGGCAAATCGGAGAAGCTGGTATTTTCTGGCACTCAAATACTAGTAGTTGATAGTGTGAAAAGAGGCTTTGTACGCGAGATTGATGTTGAAAGAATTATTAAAAAAAAATATCCTCAAATTGTTGGGGTTTCTATAGCAGGAATTAATAAAGAGGTATTGGAAGATTTAATAGATAAAATTCCATACGTGAAAAAATCAGAAGTGTACAATTCACTTTCTGGAAAATTAATAGTAGAGATCAAACAACGAAACCCAATTGTTAGGATTTTAGGAGAAAATAGTTATTATATCGATGCAGAAGGAGAAAAAATGCCCTTGTCTGGAAATTATACATCAAGGGTTTTGGTTGTTTCAGGGGTCGTAAATGATCAGTTGATAAAAGAAGAGCTGTTTGAGTTGGTAAAATTTATCACAAATGATGAATTTTGGAGGTCCCAAATCAACCAGATCGATGTAGACAGAAACAGGGAGTATATTTTAATTCCTCGTGTTGGAGCACATAAAATTGAATTGGGGAGTATTGAAAACTATCAAATAAAATTTCAAAAATTAAGTGCCTTGTATACCAAAGGTTTTGCTAAAAAGGGATGGAATTCATATAGTAAAATCAACTTGAAGTACAAGGATCAGGTAGTTTGCACAAAAAAGAATTAAAATGACTAGTAGAAATAATATAATCGCAGCTATCGACATTGGCACAACTAAAATTGTTGCCATTATGGGGGAGGTAGATTCTGATGGCAAATTGCGAATTATCGGTATGGAAAAAACCGTGTCGAGAGGTGTTAAGAGAGGTGTAATTCATAGTATCGAAGATACAATTTGTGCTATCAGAGAGGTAGTGGACCGATTGATGGAGAAAACGAATAAAGAGATTTCTAAAGTTTACGTGGGGATTGCTGGTCAGCATATTAGAAGTATTAAGAACAGACAGTTTAAATACATTCAAAATGGAATTGGTGAAATAACTAAATTGGATGTAGAAGAGATACTTAATGAGAATTTTAGGATTCCAATTGAGGTCGGAGAACAAGTTTTACATGTGATACCACAAGATTATGTAGTTGATAAGGAAGCTGGGATTCACAATCCGATTGGAATGGC
>JBFFMG010000155.1:0-8266 GCA_041554215.1 Labilibaculum sp. | reverse complement strand
GCCAATCTCTCGAAAGCGTTGTCTTCATCAGAATTCTGAGATATGGTCCGTTCATACAATCTTATGGCCTTGGAGAGTCCCTTTCGTTGCTCAAGCTCGTTCAGTTTCAGGCCGTTGGTCAGCATAAAAACCTTTGTGAAGTGCTGCGTAATAGCCAGCGAATTGAAATTGATGAAAGTACTTAAGTTGTAGTGTTATTTTTTGAGTTTCGGGAGATTTTCTGAACGGAGTAGAGAAAGTGAATAAATTTAATAGAAGAAATAGTAGGACTAAAAAGTACTTTGGATAAAGACTTCGAATGGTTTCTTTTTCAATTGCGTTCATATAATCCTATTATTGAATCGATTGCTAATAAAGTTACAGTTATCAGTCAAAGGAAAAAAATTTTAGGAGGTAATATTTTATGGTAAAGCCCCAAACTGTTTTTAATAGCAGTTTGGGGCATGTGCTTATTTTTGAGCCCAGTTTAATGATTCTGTCTCAAGTTGGGCTTTAATGAATGCAAGATTATTTGTGTTTTGGTCTACTGTTATAAATTGTCCATCGGGCTTGTAAATGTGAATAAGATTTGCTTCTACATTTAGATCTACAATCTTTTGAAGTTCCTTATTGCCATCTTTTAGGCTCCATGAGTTATTTTCAGGAGAGAAAATCAATTCTGCAGTATCACCTTTGTTGGTGCCTTGTAGTTGTTCTATATGAAATTTGTTTTGTGTAGCTGTAATACGATATTTATTTCCGTCTTTTTTTACAATTTGAACATCTTTATCATTTTCGCCCATTGTAACGGGATTATCTCCAGTCCAAAATTCAATGGTGTTTAATACAACTCCGTCGATAAAAACTGCAACTTCGTATACAGGAATTACAATGAATGCAAAAAAGACCAAAGCGTTAATAAATTTATCGCCAACAGTACCATTCCATTCGTGCAAATTCTTTGTTAAGCGAAAAGGGCCATAGCATCCAGATTGTCCGATGCTTAGTACTAAAAAGAAACAGGCGAGGAAAAATACATTTACTTTCTTCATTTGATTTATTTTTATTTGGTTTAAAGTTTGTGATTACTTATTCTAGCTAACGCTGAATTTTGTATGAAATTACAAATTATCTTAAAAAAATCTTAGTTGTTTCAGAAAAAAAAGCAAGGAACCGTTGCGGAACCTTGCCATTTTTGAGAAACGTGTTTATTTGAAAGTGTTATTGATATGCTTTTTCGCCATGTTCGTAAATATCCAAGCCTTCTTCTTCGACACGAGCAGATACTCTTAATCCAATAGTAATGTCTAAAAGTTTAAAGAGGATATAAGCAGTACCTAAGGCCCATGCGGCCACTGCAACAACTCCTAAAACCTGAACTCCTAGTAAGCTGAAACCTCCTCCGTAGAATACTCCACCTTCTTTGGCAAAAAATCCGACTAGAATTGTACCAAGAGCACCATTAATTCCGTGCACACTGATCGCACCAACAGGATCATCAATTCGTAATACTTTGTCGAAAAATTCAACACCAAATACAAGCGCTGCACCTGCTAGTACACCAATAATAATAGCTGCTTCGGGTGATACGATATCACAACCTGCTGTAATCGCTACCAAACCTGCCAATGAACCATTCAAACTTAACGAAAGAGAAGGACGTTTGTAGCGTAACCAACTAATTATTAGTGCAGATAATGTACCTGCGGCAGCAGATAAGTTGGTTGTTAAGAAAATGTGAGAAATTGCGATAGAGTTTGCAGTTCCGTTCGCCGCTAACTGAGATCCGGCATTAAAGCCAAACCATCCAAACCAAAGAATAAACACACCAAGAGCTGCAAATGTTAGGTTGTGACCAGGGATGGCATTTACTTTTCCATTATATTTTCCAATTCTTGGACCAATTATGGCAGCCCCAACAAGTCCCATCCAGGCTCCAACCGAGTGCACTACAGTTGATCCTGCAAAGTCATGAAAGCCAAGTTCACTTAGCCATCCGCCACCCCAAATCCAGTGTCCTGATATTGGGTAGATAATAGCGGTAGTTATAATACTAAAAAGCACATAGGCTTTAAATTCTGTTCTTTCAGCAACAGCTCCTGACACGATAGTTGCGGCGGTAGCTGCGAAAACGGTTTGGAACATTAAAAATGATAAATCTATATCAGGTCGTATATCTTCCATAAAGGGAAGTTTTCCAATTAATCCTCCAATATCAGTTCCGAACATTAGAGCGTATCCGATTAGAAAAAATGTAATGGATCCAACAGCAAAATCAACAAGATTTTTCATTAAGATGTTGGCCGTATTTTTCGATCTGGTAAAACCAGCTTCAGCCATGGCAAATCCAGGCTGCATAAACATAACAAGTGCGGTTCCTAATAAAACCCAAACAATATCAATTGAGTGTCCCGTTTCGGTAACGGCTGCTTGTAAAGTATTTAAAGTAAGTGTTTCTTCCATGATAGGTAATTTAAATTGTGAAAAATTAGTAGTTGATTACTCTTCGTCGTATAGTGAACGATCACCTGAATCTCCTGTTCGAATGCGGTAAGCATCCTCAACATTGTAAACAAAGATTCTTCCATCTCCAATTTCTCCGGTGAAAGCATTTTCACGAATGCTCACAATACAGCTATCAACATATTTATCTCTCACAATAAAGGAGACTAATGTTCTTTCGATGCTGCTTGTGTCGTAGATTACACCTCGGTAAACTCTTTCTTCTACTGATTTTCCTACGCCTCTCACATCCCAGAATGATAGATAGTCTATTCCTATGTTGTGTAGGCCTTTTTTTACGTCTTCAAATTTTGTTTTACGGATAATTGCTTCGATCTTTTTCATAAACTAATTGTTTTTGTAGTTTCCAAAATCATTCTATTTTTCACTTTTGTCAAATTGAAACACCGAGATTCCCCGGATTAAGGAATCTCGGGTTTCGGGTTTAGACCAAGCGTAAATTCGACCGTTGTCGAAAAGTTGAAGAAGGTGATTTTTCTTTTTTTTCTTCGAAATGTATTGTGGCTTTGTTTCGAAGACCTGAATGATGATTTTGCATGTGGTAAAAATTTAGGTTTTCTATAATAGTTAGTAATAATGGTTATTTCTTTATCGACCCACTTTAAAATGGGGGTGGTGTTGCTATTTTATGTGGTTTTTAGAAATGCACCCCAGTATTTTGACAGGTTGATTCTGTAAAAGTATTAAAAAAATTAAAACTACAATGCGAAAATAGGGGGTGTTTGATAAAAAAAAGCTTTTTTTTGTATTTGTAACGATTCCGATAGGGGGTATCGTAAAAAAAAAGCATATTTTTTTTGCGATACCCCTTTTATTGGATATTGAAAAATTATAAAATGAGTTGTGATTTAACTACTTGTTATTTTCAGGGGGTAAGGTTAAATTAATCTTATATTATTGAAATTGTTTGTGTTTTAGATTTGGATGCTTAGAATAATTTACTAATCTTTGTGTCGTACTAAAAAGAAATAAATGAAATTTACTGCAACACATCATCATCATCATTATACTTACCAATCGGTGAGCTGACGATGTTATGCAGTATTTATAAAGATATTTTAACTAACATTTAAACGCCCGCTGTATCAGTTGGGCGTTTTTTATTGCCCAAAATTGATATCATAAAGGCACCAAAATTTTAACCATGGGAGAAAAATTAACAATTGCAGTACAAAAATCTGGAAGACTGCAGGAAGATTCATTGAGACTTTTGAAAGAATGTGGAATTTCTATCGACAACGGAAAAGATCAGTTAAAGGCAAATGCTTTTAATTTTCCGCTTGAAGTTTTGTATCTGAGAAATTCAGATATTCCTCAGTATGTTCAGGATGGAGTAGCCGATATTGCTATTATAGGAGAGAATGTAGTGATCGAAAAGCAAAAGGAACTTGAGGTGCTGCAGAAGCTTGGATTCTCGAAATGCCGATTGGCAATGGCTTTACCAAAAGATGCTGAATATACAGGTTTGGAGTATTTTAATGGAAAAAAAATAGCTACATCCTATCCTAATTCTTTACAACAGTTTTTGGATGCCAATAACTTGAAGTGTGACATTCATGTAATTTCCGGTTCTGTAGAGATTGCTCCTAACATAGGTCTTGCTGATGGAATTTGCGATTTGGTAAGCTCAGGTAGTACCTTATTCAAAAATGGATTGGTTGAGGTAGAAGAGGTACTTGTTTCTGAGGCTTGCTTGGTTGTGAATAAAAATATCAGCAATATGAAGAGTGCGATATTGGATCGCTTGCTATTTAGAATGAAGTCTGTTTTAGCTGCAAAAAACAATAAATACATATTGTTGAATGCTCCTAATAATAAGATTGATGATATTATAAAAGTATTGCCAGGAATGAAAAGTCCAACAGTTTTACCTTTGGCTCAAGAAGGATGGAGTTCAATTCACTCGGTTATAAACGAGAATGATTTTTGGGGAGTTATTGATCAATTAAAATTGAATGGAGCAGAAGGAATATTGATTATTCCTATTCAGAAAATGGTATTGTAAGTTTAATTCCTACGAAAATGCAAGTAATAAAGTACCCGTCGAAAGAATCTTGGAAGACTATTTTAAGTCGCCCGCTTTTTAACGTGGATGAGTTAGAAGATGTCGTTAACCAGGTTTTTGGAGACGTTAAAAAGGATGGCGATAACGCATTGTTTAAATACACTTTGCAATATGATGGAATCAAGCTTGATAAAACGGAAGTTAGCCGAGCAGCCATTGATGCATCAGAAAGTATGCTTGATGCAGAATTAAAAAATGCATTGACGATTGCGGCAAAGAATATTACAACTTTTCACAAGGCGCAATTTCAGGAATCCAAGCAGATTGAAACCAGCGAAGGGGTTCTTTGTTGGCGGAAATCTACTGCAATTGAGAAGGTTGGTTTGTATGTTCCAGGTGGAAGTGCTCCTTTATTTTCAACAGTATTGATGTTAGGTATTCCTGCAAAGTTAGCGGGTTGCGAGGAAGTCATTCTTTGCACTCCTCCCGGTAAGGATGGTAAAATTAATCCAGTAATTCTTTACGCTTGTAAGTTGGTTGGGGTTAATCGTGTTTTTCAGATTGGCGGAATTCAGGCAATTGGAGCAATGGCCTATGGAACTGAATCAATACCAAAAGTTCATAAGATATTTGGGCCTGGAAACCAATATGTAACTGCAGCCAAGCAACGGGCAAATAGAATTGGTGTGGCTATTGATATGCCTGCCGGCCCATCGGAAGTTATGGTGTTGGCTGATGAAACTGCAGAGGCTGAATTTATTGCCGCAGATCTGCTCTCTCAGGCAGAACATGGTGCTGATAGTCAGGTTGTATTAGTTACTTGGGCCGAGGAATTGATAGAAAGCGTTGAGAATGAACTTGAAAAACAATTGCAGGCTCTTTCCCGAAAAGATGTTGCAGCTAAAGCTTTGACTAATTCTAAAATTATTTTGGTGAAGTCGAAGGAGGAAGCTCTTCAAATTAGTAATGAATACGGTCCAGAACATTTAATTGTTTCTGTAAAAGATGATCAATTATTGCTTGATGGGATCAAAAATGCAGGCTCTGTTTTTTTAGGGAATTACACTCCTGAAAGTGCGGGCGATTATGCATCAGGAACTAATCATACCTTACCAACAAACGGTTATGCCAAAGCCTACTCTGGCGTAAGTCTTGAATCATTTATGAAGAGCATCAGTTTCCAAAAAATAAGTGAGAAAGGATTGCTAAATCTAGGTCCGGTGATTGAAATAATGGCAAAAGCGGAACAGTTGGATGCTCACAGTAATGCCGTAACGGTTCGGTTGAATAAGATAAAAACAAACTCATGATGGGATCAAAAATACAATCAAGTTTCACCTTGAACAATTTGGTTCGGGAAAATGTGAAAAAATTAGTGCCTTATTCATCGGCCAGAGATGAATTTTCGGGAAAAGGATCTGTTTTTTTGGACGCGAATGAAAATCCCAATGAAAATGGAGTGAATCGTTATCCTGATCCTTTGCAAAAAGAATTGAAAGCACGTTTGGGAGAATTAAAAGGTGTAAATCCTGAAAATTTGCTTCTTGGAAATGGAAGTGATGAGGTGATTGATCTTTTGTTTAGAGCATTTTGTGAGCCAAATATCGATAATGTGATTATTTGTACTCCAACTTACGGAATGTATGAAGTTGCTGCCGGTATAAATGCCATTGAGAATAGAGAAGTGCAACTGGATGCTGATTTTCAGCCGGATGTTGATGCTGTTTTTGCCGCTAGTGATGCTAACACAAAAATGTTGTTTTTATGCTCTCCGAATAATCCAACTGCAAATTTGTTAGAGGAGAGTAAGCTTATTGAATTGCTGGATAGATTTAAAGGCATTGTTATTATTGATGAGGCTTACATTGATTTTGCTCCTGGTAAAACGATGACAGATAAATTAGCTGATTATCCCAATTTAGTGATTCTTCAAACATTATCGAAAGCGTGGGGAATGGCGGGGATTCGTTTGGGAATTGGATTGGCTTCCAAGGAAATCATCAATATTTTGAATCGAATAAAACCACCTTATAACGTAAATTGTCTGACCCAGAGCAAAGCATTGGAGTTATTAAAAGATGTTGATTCTTGTAGCGAGCAAGTGAAAACTATTATCTCGGAACGAGATCAATTATTGTCTTTTTTAGCTGATTTAAGTTTTGTTCAAAAAGTGTATCCTACGGATGCTAATTTTATTCTGGCACGTGTGAATGATGCAAGAGGCTTGTATAATTATTTACTTGCAGATGAAATCATAATTAGAGATCGCTCAAAAATTAAGAATCTTAATGGTTGTGTAAGAATTAGTGTTGGGACTGAAGAGGAGAATGAGATTTTGAAAAATGCATTAACAAAATTTGATTTAAAATCATGAAGGATATAACTACAAAAAGGAAAGTTCTGTTTATCGATAGAGATGGAACACTGATTCTGGAGCCTCCAGTGGATTTTCAAGTAGATAGTTTGGAGAAATTGGAGTATTATCCTGGTGTTTTTAATGGATTGGCTAAAATTGTAAAACAGCTTGATTTTGAATTGGTGATGGTTACCAATCAGGATGGTTTGGGAACCGATTCATATCCTGAAGATACATTTTGGCCAGCTCAAAATAAAATGATACAGGCTTTTTTGAGCGAAGGAATCGAATTTGCTGATATATGTATCGATAAAACTTTTCCGCATGAAAATGCACCAACAAGAAAACCTGCTACGGGATTGTTGACTAAGTATTTTTCAGAGGAGTACGATCTGGAAAACTCATTTGTAATTGGAGATCGTTGGACAGATGTTGAATTGGCAAAGAATATAAAAGCAAAGGCTATTTTTATTTCATCAAGTGGAAATATTGGCGAGGAAGAGCTATCGGAATCAAAACAAGAATTGGAAGCATGTATTGAATTACGCACAGAATCGTGGGAGAAAATTTACGAGTTTTTGCGCCTAAGTGAGAGAACTGCCACCGTTGAAAGAAATACGAACGAAACAAAGATTAAAATTGTTTTGGATCTGGATGGGGAAGGTAAAGGCACTTTTAATACAGGAATCGGATTTTTCGATCACATGCTCGATCAAATTTCGAAACACTCCGGAGTTAATTTGAGCGTTACTGTAAAAGGAGATTTGGAAGTGGATGAACATCATACCATTGAAGATACTGCAATTGCTTTGGGAGAAGCGTTTAAGCAAGCACTTGGGAACAAATTAGGATTAGATCGTTATGGTTTCTGTTTGCCAATGGATGATTGTTTGGCACAGGTTGCGATTGATTTTGGTGGAAGAAACTGGTTGGTTTGGGAGGCTGAATTTAATCGGGAAATGATTGGTGGAATGCCAACAGAAATGTTTTACCACTTCTTTAAATCATTCTCCGATGGAGCTTCGTGTAATTTGAATATCAAGGCAGAAGGACAAAATGAGCATCATAAAATAGAAGGCATTTTTAAAGCATTGGCAAGAGCCATTCGCATGGCTATTCGCCGAGATGCCAATAGTTTACAGTTGCCATCGACTAAAGGAATGCTTTAAAAGTATAAATAAATTTGTAAGAGAAGTGATTTGTTTTAAATCTCATTTCTCACATCTCAGATCTAAATAAAATGAAAGATCAGAAAATTGTAATTATCGATTATGATGCAGGAAATATTCAATCTGTAAAATATGCATTTGAGCGCCTGGGAATTACTCCTATTGTCTCAAATAATGAAGACGTGATTCGTAGTGCAGATAAAGTGATATTTCCGGGCGTTGGTGAAGCTGCCT
>JBFFMG010000154.1:0-8286 GCA_041554215.1 Labilibaculum sp. | reverse complement strand
TTAAATTTAAAAAAAATAAGATAGTAACACGAATAATCAGTGTAGTTTTTAACTTTACTTCTTTATTAAAAACCATAAAATATTCTGAAGTAAAATTTGAATAAACTTTCAAGAACAATGAACAAAATTGCATTTATAACAGGAGCAACCGCAGGCATTGGTGAGGCTTGCGCTAAAAAATTAGCTAAAATAGGATTTGATTTAATTATTTCGGGGCGACGAATAGAAAAGCTCGAAACATTACAGCAAGAATTGATTGGAAAATACCAAGTAAAGGTTTTAACAATTGAACTGGATGTTAGAAATCAACAAGAAGTTGAATCAAAAATAAATTCTTTGCCTGAAGAATGGACTAAAATTGATTTATTGTTAAACAATGCAGGCTTAGCAGTAGGTGTATCTCCGGTTCAAGAAGGAATAATAGATGATTGGGAAAGAATGATAGATACCAATTTAAAAGGTCTGTTATACGTAACAAGAAAAATTACTCCTTTTATGATAAAGAGAAAAAAAGGACAGATAATTAACATTACATCGATAGCCGCTAAAGAAGTTTATCCTGGTGGAAATGTTTACTGTGCAACAAAACATGCGGTTGATGCTATCACTAAAGGGATGAGAATTGATTTATTACCTCACAATATTAAAGTTTGTTCTCTTGCTCCAGGGATGGTTGATACCGAATTTTCGCTGGTGCGATTCAAAGGCGACTCAGAAAAAGCAGAACAGGTATATGACGGATTCACACCACTTTACGCAGAAGACATTGCCGAAACAGTCGAATTTATTGCTACCAGACCGGCTCATGTTAACATCAATGATATTTTAATAATGGCAACTGATCAGGCCTCTGCAAGAGATGTTAACAAGCAATAAGTAAAAGAAAAATATCAGGTTTTGGATATCTCTTCAGATTCAATAATCCATCTGCCTGGCAAATTATTTTTTGATTTTCGGTGAATAGTTTCAGCTAGTTGATCTCCAGTTACGGCAACAATTCGTTTCAATTTACCGATAAAAAGAAAATTAAAATTTCGGCTGACCCAGGCAGCAAATGCTTCGAAAAGCCGGAATTCTTTCCTTCCTCCATAAATTACCGAAGGACGGTAAATCAATACAGATTCAAAATTTAATGAATTAATAAAGCATTCGAGCTCACCCTTCACTCTCTGATAAAAGAAAAT
This sequence comes from Labilibaculum sp., assembly GCA_041554215.1. Taxonomy (GTDB): domain Bacteria; phylum Bacteroidota; class Bacteroidia; order Bacteroidales; family Marinifilaceae; genus Labilibaculum. The sequence goes on along the minus strand of JBFFMG010000154.1, from coordinate 7,102 downwards.
AGATTGAGGGCTTGCCCAGATAGCACTTATTAAATGAAATTCCCTTACGCAATGCTTCTCACATAGCTTAGCGAAATTCGTGATATACTCAAAGTCCACTTTTCGAAAATTACTCTTAGTTTGAGCTTTTCGAATTGTAGTTCCTAAACAACAAAAAGCATGATCGCAACAATCAGGGATATTATCGGATGAAAGATCCTCAAAATCAACTAAGACCTGAATCAATTTTTCATTACTAAGTTCCATTTCATTCCTTACCAATGCATACACTTCACTATACTCCTTATCTTTCAGTAGAATTTCAATTAATTTCCTCCCTGTAAATCCTGATCCTCCAATTACAATTGCTTTCATAAAATGTTTTTTTTCGATTACAATTTCAATAATCCATGCTGCTTTAATTCCCAAATAGGAATTTTAATTTCCGCAGTTCCACAAACATAATCTCCTAGCGACATATCCGAAAAGGAAAATACAAAACCATCATCCTGATAGGAGAAAAATTGAAAATCCGAAGTAATCGCCGGTAACTTATCAAAACATTGATCTGGATTCTCAAAATATTTAACAAGTAATTTATTTAATGATTGCAATTCTTTTTTACGTTTTAAATGCAGCAAATCGTCTAAATTTAGTTGCTCTGCTCGTTGAGCACTATAATTAAAACACTTATAGTAAGTTCGACCATGTTCCTCTCCCTGATATGAATAAATCGTAAATTTGGTACTCACAAAATCTTTGGCAAAAATATCGAGGTTGTAATCAATTTTCAACTCTCTTTTGCGGGGCTTACTTTCAGCCTTGAGTTCATAATTTTCATTGCAATCCATTTCACACAACAATGAATTCACAAAATAGTTAATGCTGATGTTTATTGAATCACAAATGTCTCGAGAATCATTCCTATTATTTTTAAATTCAGGATACTTCACACTAAGTTGACCGTTCTTTATTCTCTTCGATATTTCCTTATCGTGCACAATAAGACTGAGATCATTTCTGCAAGAATAAATCCCAACGACACCTACAAGTATCAAAATCAATAAATTCCTCCTTTGTATCAAACGCCAATTGTTTATTATTAAAATTAAGGTACATCTTTTAAAGTAAAAGCACACTCAAATTTCAAATTTAAGCACTTCAAATAAATTAAAAGTAAAAAAAAACCGTCAATGACGACGGTTCTAACTTCTAATTTTCTTTGACAAACTAGATCAAAGCTTTTATTTTTTCCAATAAAATATCCTTTTTTATTGGTTTGGAAATGTAATCATCACAACCTTCTTCTTTTGCTTTGTTTTCATCACCATCCATTGCGTAAGCAGTTTGCGCAATTATTGGTACATCGGGATTAAAACTCTTTATCTTCTTGGTTGCAATAAGTCCATCCATTATAGGCATTCGAATATCCATTAACACCAAACGAATATTAGGGTTGCGTTTACACATATCAACTGCCTCTTCTCCATTCTCTGCTCTAATAACCTCGTAACTATTTCTTTTTAATATAGCTTCTATTAATTTATAGTTTGAAATTTCATCTTCAGCAACTAATATTAATGGTGAGTTTGAATTTTGCATACTCTTAGTATTATTTGATTCTGTCTTAGTATCAGTTTTAGAAATCACACAATTTAATCGTAAAGTAAATACTGATCCTACATTAGGCTCCGATTCAACCTCTATAGTACCGCCTAACATATCCATTATTTTTTTTGAAATCGCCAGTCCTAGCCCAGTTCCTCCAAAAGTTCTAGTAATAGAATCATCACCTTGCCTGAATTTATCGAAAATGACATCTTTTTTCCCCTTCTCTATTCCAACCCCACTGTCTTTAATATACAAGGATAATTCTTCTCCTTCAACCTTATATCCAAATTCGATAACCCCTTCATTTGTAAATTTAAAGGCATTCTTTAATAAATTAGTCACTACCTGAAGTATTCTTTGATAGTCCGATTTTATGAGTACTCTGGAATAGTTGTCGTCTATTTTAAACTGCAAACCCAAACGCTCTTTATTCTCCTGAACTTGTTTTTCCTTAGCTATTTTTTTCACATCTTCAAGAAAGTTGAACATGAAAAACTCTTCTTCCCCAATTTGAAAACTTTGACTTTCGATAGAAGTAAAGCTCAAAATATCTTCTATGATACCTAATAGTTGATTTCCACTTTTATTTATTAAACCAACAAACTCGAGTATTTCTTCTGTAGACAATGATTCATCACATAAATTAGAAAAACCTATAACAGCATTAAGTGGAGTTCTTAATTCGTGAGACATATTTGCTAAAAAAGCAGATTTTAATTGATCCGATTCTTCCGCTCTATTTTTCGATTCCAGCAATTCTTTTTGAAAGTTTTTAGCTTCCGTGATATCTTCCTTTACAGCAAAAATGTGCGTTATTTTCCCATACTCATCCTTTATCGCAGAAAAGTTAGCTTTTTCCCAAAACAATTCTTTGTTTTTCTTTACATTCAAAAATTCGCTTCTCCACTCCTCTCCTGCTAAAACCTTCTCCCACATCTCCTTATACATTTCAGCAGGGGTAACACCTGACTTAAGAAACCTGGGGTTCTTACCAATTACTTCATTAAAGGTATAACCACTAACATCACAAAATTTGGGGTTAACATATTCTATATTCCCGTTCAAGTCTGTAATCATAATAGATGCCGGGCTTTGTTCAGTAGAACGTTGCAATATCCTTAACTCATTGTCTTTCATCTTCTTAATAATACCAGCAGATAATTGAACTGAAAGCACTTCTAATAACTTAATACTTTCCAAATTCATTTCGGAACCATCAACCAAGCTAATCACCCCAAAAACACCTAAGACACGCCCCTCTGCGACAAGAGGAATTCCCAGCCATTTATTTGGAATTTGCTCCAAAGAAAGTTTATTCTTGAGCATTGTCTCAGAAATTTGACTACCCGTTAAATAAAGCATTTTCTTTCCTCGAATTACTGCACTACTTAACGATTCTGAATAATTAACAGCTGTAAAATCTTCATCTTTCTCAGTAAATGAACGCAAAGAACGACCATTAGGAGCAATTAGTTCCAAAAAAAGTTTTCCTGCTCCAATAATTTGCTCTAATTCTTCTCCGATTTTACTGATCATGTCAACTGTATTCATTGAAGAATTCAGGATTTCAGAGATGCGATGTATTATTTGCTGGCTTTTTTGATTCCAAACCTGTTGATTTAGGTTTCTATAAATTGCGTAAACAGCAAGCTGACTATTATCTAAAACAATAGGTTTTCCCAGAATCTGAACATGAATTTGCTTCCCTAATTTAGTTTGACGAACCGTGGTCATGTCAATCGTTTTTCCATCGGAAGCATTTAGTGTTGCTTTTGTACCTTCCTCTTTAAATCTTTCTGGAACAATTAAATCATTAATTTCTTTTGATTTTATTTCCTCATGAGAATATTCGAACAGATGAAGAAATTCCTGATTTGCCTGAATTACTTTATCTTCATTATCTAAAATCACAATAGCCTCAGGAGAGTGATCAAATAAGTTCTCAAAAAAAGTTTTTTGTATTCGAAGTTGGTTTGCAGCTTCCTGATTCTTATTGATCTCTTTTTTTAAATCATAACTCATTTCGAATTGTGATGCAATTCCTTTCACAAATCGAATTGATTTTTGGATATTATTTTCAATTTCAGCTCTTGATAATATTTTCAGAAGCTTAGAATCATCTATTTCATCATTGGTTAACTGTAGTTCATTTTCAATTTTATGAGCCAAAGCATCAGTATTTTCAATAAACTGACCATAAACAAAATACCCAAAAACTACACCTTTAATTTTGACGGGTACGAATACACCCCTAGCATTATTCCCGTAAACGAGCTCAATACATTCGTCTTCTCTCTCCGTTTTGATATTGAAAATGTCAGCAAATAAATCATCACTCCCTTTCGCTAATTTACTATCCAGTAGCGTCATAGCTTCACAATCACTACTGTGAACAAATCTATTCTTAAAATCCATAAATATACATGGACATCCGCTTAGGGATGAAAAATCATCCAGCAGAGAATCTAATATTTTAGGAATGGGTAGATCCTGAAAGTGATCTAAAATACTATTCGTTAACGATTTTTCAGAATCAGTAAGAGAGTCAAAATTCTTCAACATAGGATAATTTACATTAATAATAATGCTCAAAGCACAGTGCTTATACTCTTTTAAATGCCTTTGAGTTATAAAAAAAGGAAACTTTTTTAACATTCGTGCTCCAATGCCCACATTATTGTAAAACACCAACAATCAACAAATTAAAAGAACTTAAACAAGAACACAATCATCAAGTGTAAACAATAAAGTAAAACAATCAAATTCTTACCTTTCTAGATTACAATAAATCTCTACAATTCCTATTTAACCTGATAAAATTGGTCTATTTCTATTTTTTTAATACATTTGAAATACATAATCTTAATTTATGAAAAAGCTAATTGGCTTCAATATAAAACGAAATAAAAAACTACTTGTTTCAGATATCATAAAATTCTATGAAGTCCGAGGCTACACGCTTGTAGATGCGAATGCGCAAGGCATGACTTTTTGCAGAGGAAGTATTGTTGGTAATTTATTGTCTCTTAATCCTATTAAATGGAAAACAATTGTTGAAATCGAAATTGTAAAAAAGGAAAGATTAGACTATAATGTATATGCGAACTACCAGTTTAGTGCTTTTTTGTTTTTTATATCTCAGGAAGAGAATATTTTTTTCAATGAAGAAATAGCAGCTTTTTCTAAGGCTATAGAACAATTTGAAGTAAACGTAGAACAACTTGAAAATCTTGCAAGCGATACATCAAAATCGAATTTTAACTACATATTGAAATCATTCCCTATAGGAATCATTACTGCGCTCATAATTATATTCTCAACCAACCTTTTGATGGAAGGACAACTGCCAAATATAGTTGCTTCCTGTATAACTGGCGCTTCAATTTTAATGACCTATTATCTATTAGTTAAGATAAATAGCAAGTTGTAAATAAAATCTATTAGAATCTACTAACAAAGCCGAAGTGAATCTTAGCTTCCTGAAAATCAAGATTCGTGTTTTGTTGTTTGCCTAAGGCATAATTAAGTGTAAAAATCCCCGTTTTAGTTGCAAAATTTAAACCAAATCCTATTCCCCAAGGATAATCCTCAATCTTATTTTTTAAGTATTTATTGCTGTAATAGCCTCCATCCCAAAACAAATAAAAGCTTGAATTCTTTTGAGGAACAAATCTCAATTCCGTTGTTATAATAGAGTAATCTGAAACTCTAAATGAGTCCTCATTAAATCCTCGAATAGAATTCAGACCTCCCAATTTAAAAAGATCATTTTGAAATAAATTCTTAGAATCTTTAATTCCTCCCTTATTTCTCATTCGAAAACTAATTTTTTCTCTAATTGGGATATTGTATTCAAGTATCCATTCGGCATCCAGCAAATTGTTTGACAAATCAATATCATCGTATAATTCATCACGAATATTTGAATTCTTATTAGTTTTGTGTGTTCCTGTGGCAACCGTAAAACTTAGATTCCATCCTTTTTTAGGATTAAAAAAATAATCTAGATTCTCAAAATGATAAGCAAATCCATACAAATATGATTTGACATCAGCATAATCAGGAAGAACTGAAGTACTTGCCAAATGATTGGTTGCAAGAAGTGAAGATGAATTTCTCTTAAAAAATAATTTACTAAAGTTTTTACCCGATTGAGAAAACCGAATTCCCATATCAAACGAAGTGCTTAAATAAACTGAATCTTTTTTCTGAATATCAAATGCAAAATCGACACCCAAATTTGAGGAAAACAAATATGGATACACTATTCCTAACGACAAATTCTGACTATTTTCTTCGTATTTCTGCCATTTGAAGCGAATACTCTCCCCTGCCAAAAATGCATTTTCCAAAACCAACTTTACCTCTCCGGTTAATTCAAGTTTTTTACTTTCTTTATTGGTCTGAAAACCAACTAATCCATCGAATTGATTAGCCGTTTCCTTTTCTAGGAAAGTATAAATTTTTGCTTTGCCATTACTAAATTCAATCTCAGGAGCCTTAATTTCCTTCGCAAAAGCTAGATTATTAATCTTATCGGATATTGATTTTACAGTTTTCTCCCTGTATGTTTTATTTGGATGAATCCCCAAATATTTTCGCAAAAACTTAGGTTTCACATTAGATGTTCCTTTTAAAACAAGACTATCCCATCGAATAAAATTGTTTTGTTTAATCTTCCAATCACCGCATACTTTTTTATCATCGATATTAATTTCTAATAATTCTAATTGAGCGAAAGGATACCCATTATCTCCCAAGTGTGTCAAAACTTTAGCTTGTACTATTTTCAAATCAGAAAAACTAGCAGATTTTCTTCTTTTCAACGATTGTAGGCCTAAATCAGATAAGCCCAAATCAGTAATCCCAGTAAAATTAATTTCCATACAGTCATACTTTCCTCCCTGATGAATTATGGCAAGAATGGTATCATTACGAAATGCAATAGAGTCGATACTGGCTTCTAAATACCCATTTTTTTTCAATTTCGAAATTTCATTTTTGAGCCTTTTCACAGCCAATTCTTTTGATGAAAATTTCTCAATCCCCTTAGCCTTATCTTGATTAACCTCTTTATTATAAGGACTCTCAACTATTTTCAGCACAAAAACTCTCTCTTGACAAAAGCCAAAAGACAGGAAATAAAACATTAAGAATAAGGTGATAAATATTTTTTTCATTAATTAAATTCGATATCTTCCAAACAAAAATAAGACATACAAGGTATAAAAGACAGTATAAATTTAACAAAACACAAATATTTACAATTTGTTGTTTTCCAACATTTTTTCATATCTTTTGCAAAATTTACAATCTTATAAAACTTGACCTTTAATTTTATTATCTATGAAAAGAACACTTTACGCATTAGCAATTATATTCCTTCTCGGGATAATTTCAACATCATGCGCAGTTGATAAAAGATGTCCTGCTTATACGAAAGCAAATACAAGCTGTACAAGCAAAACGGTTTAAATCGATTAAAAAATCTCAAGTCTCGAGATTTTTTTTT
>JBFFMG010000153.1:0-8353 GCA_041554215.1 Labilibaculum sp. | reverse complement strand
GCTAATTCTGCTGGAGTTCCTGTATTATCTTTGTTAATGAGTTCTTTAATAAACTCTACTTTTTCTAAAAAGTCTAAATGTGTCATGTGTTACGATATTGATTGGCTGTTTGTGATTTACCCATTAATTCCTGTAATGTTAAAAAGGTAACCCCTCTTTTGGATAAATATTGTTAATCATTTTAGTTTGGAGTGGTGAATGATCTCTGAAGATCTTATGTTTCCTTACTTATTGCTTTTATTTTGGAGTGTGAAAAATATTGAGTTTAAACTATGTAGCATAATTTGTTCTTGTATTTGTAATCCTATTTGTGAAATCAGGTAAAATAATAGTTGTGATTACCGTGGAGTAATTCGAAAGAGGAAATTGGTATTGAATTGCTTTGAAAATCTTTTTCAGGCAAACACAACCTTTCCTTTTAAAATTACGTTAATAAATAAAAGGACTTCGAGGTATTTTATTCGTTTCAAGTAAAAGTATATCTAAATACTTTATTATATTTGCATGGAATTTCATTGGGGCATGCAATTGTGAGTAAGCTTACTATTTAAAATTTTCTTACGAAATGTAAGGTGTAAAACTTCTCCCCATTAATTTTAAAATATTGAATTCTTTTAAGGAAATGCTCAAAATTCAAACCGATTTTGAAGCTTTCTACCTGATACTTAAACAACATGGCAAAAGAAGAACAGGATAAAATATTAGATGAGGTAACTCAGAGCGACTACAAATACGGCTTTGTTACCGATATAGAAAATGATGATATAGGCAAAGGTCTTAGCGAAGATGTTATTCGAATAATATCAGCAAAGAAAAATGAGCCTGAATTTATGCTTGAATTTAGATTGAAAGCGTATCGTCATTGGCTAACTATGAAAATGCCAGAATGGGCATATTTAAAAATTCCTCCAATTGACTATCAGGATATCATCTATTATTCAGCTCCGAAACAGAAGGCGAAGCTGGAGAGTATGGATGATGTTGATCCTGAAATTCGTGCCACTTTCGATAAACTTGGTATTCCTTTAGATGAACAGAAGCTTTTGTCGAATGTAGCAGTAGATGTGGTGATGGATTCATCGTCGGTGAAAACTACCTTTAAACAAGCTTTGGCCGAAAAAGGAGTTATTTTCTGTTCATTTAGCGATGCAGTTCAGGAACATCCCGATTTAATTCAGGAATACATGGGAACAGTTGTTCCAATTCAGGATAACTTTTTTGCAGCTCTTAACTCTGCAGTATTTTCTGATGGATCATTTGTGTACATCCCTAAAGGGGTTCGTTGTCCAATGGAATTGTCTACCTATTTCCGTATCAATGCCGAAAACACCGGTCAGTTCGAGCGTACATTAATTGTATGTGAAGATGATAGCTATGTGAGTTACCTGGAAGGATGTACAGCACCAATGCGTGATGAAAATCAGTTGCATGCAGCTATCGTTGAAATTATTGTGAAAGATAATGCAGAGGTGAAATACTCTACGGTTCAAAACTGGTATCCTGGTAATAAAGATGGAGTAGGTGGTATTTATAATTTTGTAACTAAACGTGGTATTTGCGAAGGTAAAAATGCAAAGTTGATGTGGGCTCAGGTCGAGACCGGATCGGCAGTAACCTGGAAATATCCATCTACAATATTAAAAGGTGATGGTTCATCAAGTGAGTTCTACTCGGTAGCTGTAACCAATAATCATCAGCAAGCTGATACCGGATCAAAAATGATTCACATTGGTAACAATACCAAGAGTACAATCATATCAAAAGGAATATCAGCAGGAAAAAGTAATAACTCTTACCGAGGATTGGTTAAGGTAACCAAGAATTGTGAAGGAGCTCGTAACTTTTCTCAATGCGATTCATTACTTTTAGGAGACAAATGTGGAGCACACACATTCCCATATCTCGAAATTGGCAATAAATCTGCTATGGTAGAGCATGAAGCGACTACCTCTAAAATTGGTGAAGATCAAATTTTCTATTGCAATCAGCGAGGTATTTCTACCGAGGATGCTATTGGTTTAATTGTAAACGGTTATGCCAAAGAGGTAATCAACAAAATGCCTATGGAATTTGCTGTTGAAGCTCAAAAGCTTCTGGCAATTAGTTTAGAAGGATCCGTAGGATAAAAATAGTTTTAGCGATTAGCTAATTCACAAAAGACCAGTCAATATTGAATTACTGGCAGAAGTTAAACTGAATGTAAATAGCCTTAATCATATGGTTAATGGCAAAAAGCTAGATATAGATGTTAAGCATTAAAAATTTACACGTTTCCATTGATGGAAAGGAAATCTTAAAAGGAATTAATCTGGAGGTTAAACCAGGAGAAGTTCATGCTATTATGGGACCTAATGGTGCAGGTAAAAGTACCTTGGCTTCGGTTTTGGCAGGAAGAGATTTGTATGAAGTAACCGAAGGTGAAATTACCTTTCAAGGGAAAAACATTTTGGATATGGCACCGGAAGATCGTGCAAAAGAAGGCATCTTCTTAGGCTTTCAGTATCCAATAGAAATTCCTGGAGTTTCAACGGTTAATTTCATGAAAACTGCGGTTAACGAACATCGTAAACACAAAGGATTGGATCCATTAACAGCTTCAGATTTTTTAAAGCTAATGCGCGATAAAAAAGCTTTGGTTGAAATTGATTCGAAATTGACAAATCGTTCGGTAAACGAAGGTTTTTCTGGTGGAGAGAAGAAAAAGAATGAGATTTTCCAAATGGCTATGTTGGAACCTAAGTTGGCTGTTTTAGACGAGACCGATTCTGGTTTGGATATTGATGCGCTTCGTGTTGTTGCAAATGGAGTGAATAAATTAAAAACTGCTGAGAATTCAACAATTGTAATTACTCACTACCAACGTTTACTAGATTATATCGTTCCTGATGTAGTTCATGTTTTGTTTGATGGTCGAATTGTAAAAACTGCTGGTAAAGAGCTTGCTCTTGAGCTGGAAGAAAAAGGATACGACTGGATTAAGGAAGAAAACGGAAAATAGTAGAGGTGGCGGAAATTTGATTTATCTCATTTCTCAGATCTATTATCTAATATCTAAAATAACATGGCCGACATAAATACAATCAATAAGGATTTTGCTGATTTGTTCGAGCAAGGCAAAGAATTGCTTTCGAATGGTTCTTCTGATCATATGAATGCAGCTCGAGGAAAAGCTTTCGTTCAGTTTCAGGAATTAGGCGTTCCTACTCGTGCCAACGAGAATTATAAATATACGAATCTAATACCCGCTTTCGATCATCCATATAATGTGAATCTTCGTTACATGGAAGTAGATGTTGATCTGAATGATATTTTTCAGTGCGATGTGCCCGAGTTGGATACCAACATGGTATTACTTACGAATGGGTGGTATTACGGAAATAATAAAGTGCTTACCGAATTGCCTAAAGGTGTAATTGTTTGTGGAGTTCAGGAAGCATCGGAAAAGTACCCTGATATTTTTAATGCACATTACGGCAAATATGCCAAGCCCGATGAGGATGGAATTGTTGCATTAAATACAGCTTTGGCAAAAGATGGATTATTCATTTACGTGCCTAAAGGTGTTGTTATCGAAAAGCCAATTCAGGTGGTGAACCTTTTGCGTTCCGATCGTGATTTAATGGCAACTCAACGTAACTTATTTGTGATTGAGGAAAATGCACAAGCTAAAATTATTGTTTGCGATCATACCTTAACACATCATAAATACCTAAGTAATTCGGTTACCGAAGTAAATGTAGCACCAAATGCGGTGTTCGATTTGTATACTCTGCAAAATCAGCATTTAAATTCAGTAATCCTGAATTCTACTTTTATCCGTCAGGACAAACATTCAAATGTATTGACCAATACCATTTCTCTTTACGGAGGAACCATTCGTAACAATCATCACGTATTGTTGGATGGCGAGCATTGTGAAAACAATACATTCGGAATGTATTTGATGGACAATAAACAGCATGTTGATAATTTTACGTCGATAGATCATTCAAAACCGAATTGTTTAAGCAACGAGCATTTCAAAGGAGTTATGGATGGTGAAGCTACAGCGGCATTTGCAGGACGAATTAATGTTCGTCGCGATGCTCAAAAAACATTGGCTTATCAATCAAATAACAATTTGTTGTTGAGCGATGATGCTCAAATCAACACAAAACCTCAGTTGATTATCGATGCCGACGATGTGAAGTGTAGTCATGGTGCCACAGTTGGGCAAATGGATGAGGATGCATTGTTTTACTTGCGCGCAAGAGGAATTGATGAAAAAGAGGCTCGTCAGATGTTGATGTTTGCTTTTGCTCACGAAATAATTGAAAAAATTCGAGTTGAACCGCTTAAAGATCGAATTGATGCATTGGTTGATACAAGATTAAGAGGTGAAATTTCAAAATGTAATACTTGCGCACTGGCTTGTAAAAATTAGATTTAGGTAGTCTTGTTCCCAAGTACCGTGTACTAGATTCTTTTTTAGAATGACAATAGATATCAATAAAATACGTAAAGATTTCCCTATTCTTGAGGAGTTGATTCATGGTAAACCTCTTGTTTACTTCGATAATGCTGCAACTACCCAAAAACCTCGTCAGGTAATTGATAAGTTGACCGAGTATTATTACAAGTACAATTCAAATATTCATCGTGGTGTTCATTATCTGAGCAATAAATCCACCGATGGAAATGAGAATGCAAGAATAATTGTTCAGAAGTTCATCAATGCGAAACACTCGCACGAAGTTATTTTTACCAGCGGAGCAACGGAATCTATAAATTTGGTTGCCAATTCATTTGGCGATAAATTTATTTATGAAGGCGATGAGGTGATTGTATCCGAATTGGAACATCACTCCAATATCGTTCCCTGGCAATTAATCTGCGAAAGAAAAAAAGCAACTTTAAAAGTATTGCCTTTTAACGATCATGGGGAATTGATGATTGATCAGTTGGATGATTTAATTACAGATCGCACGAAAATCATTGCTGTTAATCACATTTCAAATTCATTGGGAAGCATTAATCCTATCCGCAAAATAATTGAGATTGCGCATGCTAAAAATGTTCGTGTTTTAATCGATGCCGCTCAATCTGTTCAGCACAAAACAATCGACGTTCAGGAATTGGATGTGGATTTTTTGGTTTTTTCGGGGCATAAAATTTACGGACCAACAGGAATTGGTGTATTATACGGCAAAGAAGAATTGCTAAACCAAATGCCACCTTGGAAAGGCGGAGGTGAAATGATTTCCGAAGTAAGTTTTGAGAAAACGACTTACAACGAACTTCCTTATAAATTCGAAGCAGGAACCCCGAATTATATCGATGCCATTGGTTTAGGAGCAGCAATTCAATATGTTCAGGCTATAGGAATAGAGAATATCGATGCTTACGAGCATGAATTGTTAGAATACGCAACCGAAAAACTGCTCACAATTGATGGGTTAAAGATTTACGGTACAGCTGCCGAAAAAACTTCAGTAATTTCATTTTTGGTAGAAGGAATTCATTTCTACGATATGGGAATGCTTCTCGATCAAATGGGAATTGCCGTAAGAACAGGAACACATTGCACCGAACCAGTCATGCAGCATTTCAAAATCGACGGAACTGTTCGTGCTTCATTCTCCTTTTACAATACCAAGGACGAAATCGATGCACTTTATGCCGGAATTCTAAAAGTTTGCAAAATGTTTGCAGTAAAATAGTCTGGAAGTTACATTTTCACAGATAGAAAATTATTGTAACTTTCGGCTGAAAAAATATAAATTAGATACGTTCGCAGATTTGGAATAGGAAATCTTTTCTCATGTCTAAAATCTCATATCTAAAATCTATAGTATGACAATAAACGAAATTCAGGAAGATATAATTGAAGAATTTGCAGGATTTGAGGATTGGATGGACAAATACGCTTATCTAATCGAGTTAGGAACAGATCTTTCCGGTTTGGATGCAAAGTATCAAACAGAATCGAATCTCATAAAGGGCTGTCAGTCAAAAGTATGGTTCAATGCTTCTCTCGAAAATGGAGTTGTAAAGTTGGAGGCGGACAGCGATGCAATTATCGTAAAAGGAATAGCAGCTTTGTTAATACGTGTTTTTAACAATCAAACTCCTCAGGATATAATGAATGCCGATTTGCGTTTTATCGACGAAATTGGTTTAAAACAACATTTATCTCCTACTCGCTCAAATGGATTAGTTTCCATGGTAAAACAAATAAAAATGTATGGAATTGCTTTCGCTCACGTAAGCAAATAATCAGGATAAGATGGGAAAAAGAGAAACAGAAGCAATAATTGTAGAGGTGTTAAAAACCATCTACGATCCAGAAATTCCGGTGAATATTTACGATCTGGGATTGATATATGAAATTGACATGTACGAGGAAGATGAGGTGAAAATCACAATGACTCTTACGGCTCCCAATTGCCCAATGGCCGATCAAATTTTGGAAGAAGTAAACGAAAGAACAAAATCTTTACCTCAAATCGAAGATGTAACAGTTGTTTTAACCTTCGATCCACCTTGGGATAAAGACATGATGACCGAAGAAGCAAAACTCGAATTGGGTTTTCTATAAAATATATTTAAGAACTGTTTCGGCAGTTCTTTTTTTGTTTTAGGGCATTCCCTTCGTTCCTCAGGTCGGGCTTTCCGTTTTTACTCCTCACTCATTCTTCGCTGCGGGGTAACCACTTCAATCTCTAATGCAAAATAATCCGAGTTTTCGGGTTCAATATAATAAGCTTAAGACACGGCTTTGTTGCATTTCCAGATAAAACTATTAAAATGAATAATTTTTTGAGTTTTGAAGTCTAAGCGTGTGCTTTCAATAGAGCATGCCACGTGCTACTTTAGTTGATTTAGAATACAGAAGAGCTTTCTATTGGCTTGATTATTTTGCTTACTTTTCTCATTTAAGGAGAAAAGTAAGAGCCGTCCGGCTTAAGGATAAGGTAATTGAAAAGTTACAATGTTTAAATTTCAAAGAATTGAACAAATTTAAGAATGTTATGCTCTGCCTATAATCAAGGAGCCCATGTAAGGGGATGACTTGATCCTAAAACCAAAATAACTATTTATTAAGATGAGCTTCAATATTAATTTGTTATTATTATAAAATGCAAAAAGTTTATCTACGTTTATCGTGAATTTCGGTAACTATCTTAATTTAGCAACATGAATCTTACCCTTACTGCAAAGTCAAACCTCATAAAAACCAAAGCTCTCGAACTTGGTTTAGATCTTTGTGGGATTGCAAAGGCGGATTTTTTGAAAGATGAGAAAGAGAATTTTCAATCGTGGTTAGATAAAGAATACCATGGTGAAATGACTTACATGGCCAATAATATTGAGAAACGATTAGATCCACGTTTGTTGGTAGAAAACACAAAGTCGATTGTGGTTGTGGGGCTGAATTATTTTCCCAAAGAACAACAACAATATCCCAAAGCACCTGTAATTGCAAAATATGCCTACGGAAAAGATTATCATTTTGTGTTAAAAGACCGGTTGAATCAGCTTTTGGAATACATCAACACTGAAATTGGTGAAGTTTCCGGTCGCGCATTTGTCGATTCCGCTCCAATATTAGAACATGCCTGGGCAAAAAAAGCAGGTTTGGGCTGGATTGGAAAAAATTCATTGCTTCTCAATCGTAAAATTGGATCGTTTCTTTTCCTGGGCGAGTTGCTAATCGATATGGAATTGGAATATGAGGAAGAAAAATATCAGGATTTTTGTGGAGGATGCAGTAAATGCATTCGTGCTTGTCCAACGGGTGCAATAACCGAACCCTATGTTGTGAATGGCAGCAAGTGTATTTCCTATTTTACTATCGAACTAAAAGGTGAAATTCCAGAAGAAGTGACGGGAAAATTCGAAAATCGTGCATTTGGTTGCGATATTTGTCAGGATGTTTGTCCATGGAACCGTATGGCTAAAGCTCATTCCGTTCCTGAATTTGAACCAAATTCAGAACTGCTTTCTCTGTCAAAAGCAGAATGGGAACAAATGGATGCACATAAATTTGGCGAGATCTTCAAAAAATCGGCAGTTAAGCGAACAAAATTCAAAGGATTAAAGCGCAATCTCGATTTTATTCAAAACACAAATGAATAAATAGCTTGTCTATTCTTGCTTATTATTTATGACAATTATTTTGGCTTTTTTTCTATATTTAACTGCTCGCGACATTTATACGCTAGTTAAATATAAATTTTGATGATACACAATATCTACAACCTTAGCACTAAAGATAATGCTCGTTTGTTTTTTCAAGTTTGGCAACCATCAAAAACGCCCAAAGCAGTCATTTGTTTGGTACATGGTATTGGTGAACATTCTTCTAGGTATC
>JBFFMG010000152.1:0-8364 GCA_041554215.1 Labilibaculum sp. | reverse complement strand
CCATTTTCCAACGATTTATTTTTATCACCTAGTAGAGCAAATGCCGTTTGAGCTATAATTGGTAAGTTGGGTCTAATCTTTTTTATTTCTTTAGTTGCCTCGTATCCATCCATTAAAGGCATTTTGATATCCATAAGTACTAAATCGATATTATCGTTCTTCTGGCAAATATCCACAGCTTCAATGCCATTGTTAGCAACTAAAACGTTGCAATGAATCTGATTTAATAATTCTTCAAAATAAATTCTGTTGAATTCTTCATCTTCAACAATCAATATAAGTTTGTTTCGTACATTATTCATATCAATAATCATTTGTTCTATCAAATGTAAAGTATCTTTTCGAACTATCGAAATCAATTTTAAATTTATAAACAAAAAAATGCTATCTTTTTACTCTTTAAGTTTGTAGTTGGCTGAAAGATAAGGTTAAGTGATGTTTTGTTTTTCGTTGTGAAATGGCTATTTTTTAATTTCTCTAATAAAGCTTGAATTTTACTATTTTGTAGTAATTGTTAAATAGTTTACGGATTTTTTTCTGTTAACAACTGTTCAAACTTATTAAAGAATGTACTTACATGATACCCATCTAATAATGCGTGATGCGCCTCTACACTTACTGGCATATAATACTTTTCGTCAGTTTTAAATACTTTTCCAAAAATCAATTTAGGTACCGAGTCGGATTCTTTACCCATTCGAGGATGCTTAATACTTGTAAAACTACGCCAAGGAATCACTGATACATAAATCAGATTCTGCATTGGTTTGGATGCTAAGACTTCACTTTGTTTTGCTAATTCGATTGCGTTCTTTGTCTGGATGTAAAAATCGTCACAATCCTTAATGTATTTAAAATAACTGAAACTAAATGTTTTATTGTTTTTGAATACTGTTGTCGATCCGTTTATTATTGGATATTGTACAACTTTTTCGCCTAGTATTCTCATTTTAAATTCGGGTATTTCATTAATAACCTGTAATGCTTTGTGTATGTAATGAATAAAAAATGATTCTTTAGACTCTTTGATTTTTAGGTACATGTGAGTACATTCAATCGACGAAGTTATGCCCATAAATGGATCATCAAAATTTTTGAAGAAATTGTACTGAGCTTTTCGCTCCCAATTATCAATATTAATCTCTATCATTTTATTAAAAAACTTTTTAATTCTATAATTGATTTCGTAAGGATCAATAATTTCAGGTTAATTGCTCTCGATTTTTTTCATTCCAAACAGCAAGTTTTTGAGAGTTAATTGAAAGCCTTTACACGACCTTTTATAAAAATGAAAATATTCTTGCTGAATTTTTTTTGTTGATAATAAATTCATCAGCTTCGTATAATAACAAACTCAAATTTCCTTTTTAGAAATGATTCTTGGTTTTTTTTGACCAGGTCTCCATATTCCATTGTTGATTCATTCTGGACAAAAATAATGCAGGAATATACATAGAAATCATGACAATTGTCTTAGAGGATTTTTTTATCTGCTATAAAATTAGATTGTTAATGCGAGATTTTAACAAAAATAAAAAGGGTTGGAAATTTTATTTGATGTCCTTTAAGTAAAAGGATTATTATTTTTTGTAAATCGAAATTAGGAATGTTAAAAGATTTGCATATCTTCATATTATAGAACATAAACCATTAAAACATCACTTATTATGACAGACGGAACTGAATTAACTTGTGTATTTGTAGGATCATTAATCGACGTTAAATATTATAAAGAAAGGTTAGAGGAATTGGAAATATCTTCATTGTTTAAAGATGATTTTAGTTCAGGAACTATTGTGGGTATTGGTGGAGTTCCAAACACTGTTGAATTACTGGTTTCAGAAGATGATGCAGAAAAAGCACGTGATTGTATTGATGAATTACAAAAAGAATAAATAGTAGATACAAAAATGAAAAAAATAACATTATTAACTTTTGCAGTATTGTTTTCAGGGTGGTTAATTGCTCAGGAAAAGGCTGGTATGGTAACTGACCGTCCGGATCAAACTGAATCTGCTTTTGTGGTTCCGATGAAGGGATTTCAAATAGAATCGGGATTTTCATTTGAGAAATATAATTCGGAAATCAATAATACAACCTACAATTCAACATTATTAAGATATGGTTTACTTGAAAAATTGGAGCTTCGTTTAGGACTTGCTTATTCGGGAATTCACGTTAAGATGATTCCTAATAATTTTGATGAAAGTGGTTTTGCTCCTTTTACCCTAGGTGCGAAATTCCTATTAAACGAAGAAGGCGAAGGTTTGCCACAATTAGCATTCATGTCAAGTTTCACGATCCCAAAATCTGGAACTAAATCTTTTCAAAATAAATATATGGGCGCCGATTTTCGCTTTTCGGGTCAGTATTCATTAAATGAAGCGATGTCTTTTGGTGCCAATCTGGGAGTGGCTTGGAGTGGTTCTGAATATGGAAATTCTGCTGTGGGAATTTATACTGCGGTAATAGGAATGAGTTTATCCGAAAAGCTTGGTGCTTTTGCCGAGTTATACGGTTTTCTTCCTAAAAAAGGGCAAAATGACCATCGTTGGGATGCTGGATTAACTTATGCTGTAAATGAGGATCTTCAGCTCGATTTTTCAACTGGAGTAGGATTAAGTAAGGTTTCTCCTGATTTTTTTATTAGCTTAGGCTTATCAATTAGGATGCCTTAAAAAGGTATGCATACATCAATTCAGAAAAAAAGCTTGTTCAGATTCACTGAATAAGCTTTTTTTTTCTCTATTCAAAAGCTCTTGAAATGATCATTTTTGCATCTTCCAGCGCTTTTAAACCAGGTATTTGACTTTTCGAAAAGTAAATTATCGTTTGAATAAATTTGTTCCTTTTGAATTTTAGAAATTGTACTTTATTGTGATATCTTTTTTAGAATCATACATTTCGGGTTTTACTATTTTTTTAAGAAAGGAATAATTGTCAATTTTAGCCATATCTTTTACTTTATAAAACGCATTTATTAAATGGGAAATATGAAATATTATAGGAGCAGTATGCTTATTGTACTTACTTTACTTTTTTCTTTCAGTTCTTGTCGTGTGTCCATAAAGACTGAAGAGAATAGAAAATTGCTAATGGAAACTGATGTGGCTTTTTCCAATTATTGCATGGAAAAAGGGATGAACGAAGCCTTTTATAAATATGCAGCAGAGAAGGCGGTAATGTTGAAGGATAATAGTTATCCACTGATAGGAAAAGAAAATATTAAGAAACAATTTTCAGGAGATGATTCTCAAATTACATTTACCTGGAGTCCTTTGGAAGCTGACGTTTCAAAATCGGGAGAATTAGGTTATACTTATGGAACTTATTCTTTTCAGACTGTCGATTCTATGCATCGGGGAACCTATGTCTCTGTTTGGAAAAAAGATGAAAACGGCAATTGGAAATACGTACTCGATTCTGGAAATAAAGGACTAGGTAAATAAAATCAGGTTTTTGACAGTTTTAGCTTCTTTCTTGTATTTCGAATTATTGATGTTGTGTACATTGCTAATGCAAGCCAGATTAAACTGAATGCAACAATTTGCTCATATCTAAAAGGTTCACCGTAGATTAGTACGCCTATTATCAGCATTAAAGTTGGTCCGATGTATTGCATAAATCCTAATGCAGATAAAGGAATTCGTTGTGCTCCTTTTGCAAACCAATACAAAGGCAGAGTGGTTACAATTCCTGTTAATATCAAATAACTTGAGGTTGAAATACTACCAGTGAATAGAGCTCCATTACCCATCCATATTTTATAGAGTATATATCCCAATGCAAATGGTGCTAATATTAGTGTTTCAATCGCCAGAGCTGGAATCGCTTCGATTCCAGCTGTTTTTTTTGTTAAACCATACAAGCCAAAGGAACAGGCTAAAAGAATAGCTATCCATGGGAATTTTCCGTAATCAATTGTCAGGTAAATAACAGCTATGGATGCTATTATTACTGCAATGTATTTTAAGTTATCCAACTTTTCATTTAGGACAATCATTCCAAGTAATACGTTTACTATGGGATTGATGTAATAACCTAAACTAGCCTCAACAATTTGATTACTATTTACAGCATATATAAATAGTCCCCAATTCAATCCAATAAGTAATGATGAAACGATAAGACTGTTACGTGTTTTTTTCTGACGTAGCAAATACCATACTTTCTTTTGCCTGGTTAAAATCAAAAGAATGACAAGAAAAATAAATGACCAAAAAATTCGATGGGCTAATATTTATAATGCGGGCACATTCGAAAAAAGCTTCCAGAATATTGGGAGTATTCCCCACGCAAAAAAGGCTTGCAGTGCATATACATAGCCCATTGTGGTATTCTTTGTGTCTTCCATGAAATTCTGTGTATCTCTTTTATTTCGCATGGCAAATGTAGTCAAAATGAATTACTATTTGCTGATGTGTGGAAGAGGTTTTTGTTCAAAATTTAAAGCAATTTTAGGAACGATATTTCGTGAAACAATAGGGAATAATTATATTTGTAAGAGGAGGTAGAGGTGAAAAGAAGATAGATAAATGCAATTCCAAAAAAAAGTGGTTATCATGAAAAATAAAATTGAGCAACACATATTAGATTCAATGAGTAAGGATCTTGGAAATTGGCGTGGTCCATTTTATTGCAATCGAAAAGATCCGCGACTAATTGTTCCCAAATTCAATCCAATGATGGGATGGACTTTAAATTTTTCAAATCCATTTACTTATTTGGCCGTAATAGTTATTATTTTAATTGTTGTAAGTTCCCAGTTTTTCTTATAAACAAGATTCAATATTTTACCAATTTATTCTGCATCTATAAGATTGAATAATTTGTAGTCATTTTGTATGTTTTAACTTCAAAAGATCTTGTGAAAAACCATGGTGAATCAAATATCTATACGAAATTTGTTTTATCTTTGAATTTCTTAATCAGCCACTTAATGATACAATCTCGCCACTATCTTATTCTATTTTTATTTTTATGTTCGTTCACAGTTACGCTCGCTCAATCTGGAGGCAAAACAATAACAGAACTATTTTCGGAGGTCGATGTTTCTAAAAAAGTAAAATTGCTGGGTGATAAATGTTGGAGTCTACGAGAGGTAAATTCCGATTCTGCAATTATAGTTGGTGAAAAGGCATTACAACTTGCAATTCAACATGATTTAAAAAAAGAATTACCGCGACTTTATGGGTTTTTAGGAGTTGTTCACTTGCACTATTTATACAAAACTAAAGAATCAATTCCTTTTTTGCATAAATCACTGGAGTACAGTTTGCAACAAAAAGATTCTGTACAATTGGCTTATGCTTATAATAACTTAGGTGATTTATATTTTTTAACGGGAAATTATCCATTATCCTTAAAATTCTCTGAAAATTCATTGCAAATATTCGAAAATTTAGGTCATTCTACGGGACAATCATATGCCTATGTGAATATGGGATTGATATATCGGGAGAAGAAAAATTTTAAATTGGCATTTGATTATTTTAAAATGGCCAAATCCTTATGGCAGGAGTTGGGAGATGAAATAGGTATGGGATCGGTTAATCTTGAAATTGCACGAACTTATGAAGCTATAGGGAATATCGATAAAGCCATGACATATTATCAAGTGGCATATCAAAAAAGTCTGGGGTCGAGTAATGTTAGGTATGCTGCGTTTTGTCTGTCTGGAATGGCTAATATTTTCTATTTGAAAGGTGAGTACGATAAGGCATTTGAGTATTATCAAAATGCATTGGTATTGAACATAGAACGCAGACACAATTTCGGTTTGGTAGATGACTATATTGGTATGGCCTTAATTTACGCTCATAAAAATGAAGAAGCCAAAGCAGAGGTCGCTTTACATTTGGCATTGAATATTGCTAATGATTTAGGCTTAAACACAAAAATTTTACAAACGCATAAAGCATTTACTACCTTATATCAAATTATTGATGATCAGCCAAAAACGATTGAAAGTTTTAATCAGTTTACATTAGTGTACGATTCTATTTTTTCTATTCAGCAACTTGAGATCATTGATGAAATGCAAAGTAGATTTACAATTCGACAAACTTTATCTGAAACAGAACAGGAATTAGAATCTAGAAAAATTCAAGAAATATATTTAGTCGTTATCCTTATTTTAATGTTGGTTTTGGCTGTTGTTCTTTATTGGCGATATCAGTCACACCGAAAACTTAATTATCAGCTAGCAGAAATTAACCAAACAAAGGATAAATTATTCTCCGTAATTTCTCATGACTTGAAAAATCCATTTAATTCTTTGATTGGATTTAGTGAACTTTTATTGGAAGAGGCTCGAGAGGGTAATTATGAGAATGTAGAAAAATTTGCAGGATATATCCATCAATCATCAACGGAAGGAATGAAATTGCTAACCAATTTGTTAGATTGGTCTAGATCACAAACTGGTGCAATTGCTTATTACCCAATATCGATAACATTAGATTGGTTGTTTGATGAATTAAACAGTTTTTTTGAGTCAGACAGTGAAAAATACAATGTCAAAATTGATTTCAATTCCTATTTAAAAGGTGAGTTAATGGCTGATCCTGATATCCTTAGGACAATTCTGATCAATTTAATTTCAAATGCCATCAAATACACAGATAAAGGAGGATTGATTAAAGTAGATGCGACAAAAACAAATACTCATGTTCGAATTACAGTGAAAGACAATGGAACAGGGATATATCCAGATATTTTGGATAGTTTATTTGACAATGCAAAGACAACAAATAGTATACAAGGACTGCACAATGAACAAGGGACTGGCTTGGGTTTAAGTATTTGTGCTGAATTAATCCGTATTCACAATGGCATCATTCACGTCGAAAGTGAAGTAGGAAATGGAAGTACATTTGAAATAGAGTTTCCTTTTGTTCGTCAAAATAAAAGCATTACCTGATAAGCAATTAATTGGCTTGAGAGCCATAGATTTTTTATCAATATAATTTACTGCATGATTGTGGAATAGAATTCAGGCGCTTTTCTGTGTTTAGTGGCTTGTTCGTACGCATAGGCGTATTGAATTAATTTCTGTTCCGAGAAGGCGCCTGCAAAGAAAGAGATTCCCACTGGTAAACTATGTACAAAGCCTGCAGGAACAGTAATGTTAGGATATCCTGAAACAGCCGCTGGCTCGCTGCTGCCTCCTCCGTAATGATCTCCATTAACCAAATCTATATTCCAGGCTGGACCATTTGTTGGAGCAATTAATACATCTACTTTATTTTTCTCCATTGTGGCATCAATTCCTTTTTTTCCAGAAAGTTCTTTGCATTTAGCCAATGCATTCAGGTATTTTTCGTCAGTTAAATCTCCTTTATGATTGGCCATTTCCATAATCTCCTGATTGAACCAAGGCATTTCAAGATGTTTGTATTGTTCATTAAAATTAATAATGTCTTTCAGACTTTTAACAATTGGGAATCTGCATTTTCTTAGATATTTATTCAAATCATGTTTAAATTCGTAAAGAAGAACTTCAAATTCTTCATCTCCATATTGATGGAGGTTTTCCAATTCAACATCAATAAGAATAGCACCGCTTTGTTTTAGATCTTCAAATGCTTGTTCCATGATTTTGTCCACCTCATTGTGAAATCCAAATAATTGTCGAACAATGCCAATTTTAACTCCTTTTAGGGCATCTTTTGAGAGATTCTCAGCATAATTAATGCCTGTATTATTTTTGTTCATTGTAATTGGATCCATATCATCTCTATGGCACATCGCAGTAAGAAGTAGTGCGGCATCTTTAACGCTTCTGGCAATAGGTCCGGCAGTGTCTTGCGAATGGGCGATAGGAATAATTCCAGATCTGCTAACCAAGCCTAAACTTGGTTTAATTCCAACGACTCCGTTGTGCCCAGATGGACAAACAACGGAGCCATCGGTTTCTGTACCTAAGGCTGCAACACATAAATTTGCAGCTACTGCTACACCAGAACCGGAACTTGATCCGCATGGAGAGCGATCAATTACATATGGATTATGAGTTTGTCCTCCACGGCCACTCCATCCGCTTGATGAGCGTGTACTTCTGAAATTTGCCCACTCGCTTAAATTGGTTTTGGCCAGAATAATCGCTCCGGCATTTCTCAATTGTTGAACAACGAAAGCATCTTTTTCGGCAAAATTAGCTTCCAGAGCTAAGGATCCAGCTGTTGTCATCATTTTGTCTGCAGTATCAATGTTATCTTTCAACATGATTGGAATTCCATGCAAGGGACCTCTCAATTTACCTGCTTTTCTCTCTTCATCCAAAGTTCTCGCAATGGCTAAGGCGTCAGGATTTTTTTCTATAACAGCATTAATTGCCGGACCATTTTTATCAATTTTTTCAAT
>JBFFMG010000151.1:0-8375 GCA_041554215.1 Labilibaculum sp. | reverse complement strand
CCTGTCTGATGTTCCTCCAATCAGTACTGGCCGATTATTCAATCGACTGTCTAAAAGCCGTTCACAGGACACAAAAAAAGTATCCAAATCCATATGTAATATTGTTTTCCTCACAGATTGTCGATATTTTCGTCATTTTATTGACTATAATTTAGTCATTTATTATTATCTTTGAAAAAAAGAAGATATGTTTTTTGCAGAGAATATTAAGTTCCTTCGCCAAAGGAGAAAGAAATCGCAGCTTAGTTTAGCTGAGCAACTGGACATTACCAGAACAACTTTAGCTGGATACGAAAAGAATGTGCAACCACCATTTAAAGTGCTGATTAAATTTGCTGAGTACTTTGGTGTATCAATAGATGCATTGTTACGATACAACTTGCAGGAATTATCGGAATTTCAGCTTTCGCAGATCGAAGATGGATTCGATATTGATGTTACCGGTAAAAAATTACGACTACTCACCATATCCGTCGATCGGGATGGTGAAGAAAACATCGAAATGGTTCCTTTAAAAGCACAAGCGGGTTACACAAACAGCTACGGCGATTTGGAATTTATTGGCTCATTGCCAAAATTTTCTCTCCCCTTTCTACCCAAAGACAAAACCTACCGAACTTTTCAAATTGCAGGAGATTCAATGCTGCCAATTCCCGAAGGTGCATGGGTTACAGCTTCCTTTATTCAAAACTGGGAACAAATTAAAGATGGCACTCCCTGCATTATCGTTACGCAAGATGAAGGTATTGTGTTTAAAGTCGTTTATAAGCAATTAGAGAAAAACCAAACACTCCTTTTGGTATCCTCGAACCGAAACTACAAACCTTACGAATTGCCTATTAAGAGTGCAATTGAGATTTGGAAGTTTGAGACTTTTAATGGGTTTGAGATTGAATAAATAAAAAATAATGCCTATAAAAGTGTAACTATCCTTACATCCTCTTACTAAATAGGTAACAATTTAAAACTCACACATTGGAAAAAGAAAGTCTATTTAATCAAATTCTATCGGAAAACAGTGAACGCATAAAGCGAATATGCCGCTACTACAATTCGAATGCCGAAGACCAGAAAGACATGTACCAGGAAGTGCTCATTAATATCTGGAAGAGTCTGGACAATTTCAAAGGAAATTCGGCTATCAGCACCTGGATTTATCGAGTTGCCGTTAATACTTCATTGAGCTTTACAGGCAAAAGTTTCAGACAAATGAAGCTAATGGTAAATACAGACACGCAAAATTTGAGTTTCATTCTCGATGAGGAGAATCTAAAAGCTAAACAGAAAGAAGAAAGTCAGTTTAATCAGCTTCAGAATGAACTCAACACCTTATCGGTTATCGACAAAACCTTAATATCTCTACTGCTTGAGGGATTAAGTATGAAAGAGATTGCCGATATCATTGGCATCAACGAACCCAACGTGAAGGTTAAAATACATCGCATTAAAACACAATTAAAAACTAAATTGACAGGAGGTACTCATGAACTTAAGTAAAAATAACAACGAAAAGATCAATTTGGATCAATTAATGGGTAAGCTCAAAAAAGAAGATGGTAATTACGCCAATCTATGTAAAGGACTTAAAGGTGTGTATTGGGCTTTAATTCCTATCTATGTGATTATGACAATTGTTATCTATATCGACACCAAGAACATAATGAACCTCTTCGCAGGATTATTCATTATAGGTTCTTTTGTAGTTTTTCTCCTGATTTTAAAAAGTTATCAAAACGAATACAAAAATGCAGATTATTCATTACCAATTCTACAGACGTTAAAAAATGCTGCATCCAGATATCAACCAATTCGTCCTAAAGCTGTATGGGCAATTCTTGCACTTGTATTAATGGATATCGGTTTTAGCATCAATTCCATCAATGAAATTGACATTGTAACATTCCACATCTATTTTGGTGCATTTTTTACTCTTGCATTAATCATTGGCTTTATTGTGTGGTACTTTAAATATAAACCCCTTCGAGATCATGCTCTGGCAATTATTGCTGAAATCGAAGGCGAGTAATAGAAACTATTCTTACAATATAAATGCCCAAATCTGTTCGATTTGGGCATTTTAGTTTTTGCTTATTCTGATGTTATTATTCTATGGAATCATATTCACCTTCCAATTATCATGTATTCAATAAAAACTTAATTCTCCTCTAAGACTAAAACCACTTTATTAAAGTCTGCCGCCGCATTCACAACCTTTCTAAAAGCCTCAAAATATGCTTTACTTGTATAAATTTCATTGTAAAACTCGTCAATTTCAACAATAAATTGATTCCCCTCTATCCTGTGATTTGAAACAAATTTGAATTTGGTTTCTCCTTCGAACTCATGAATAACATTCATGTCTACAACTTCGGGATTAGAAATACGATAGCCCTCGGGAATCGTAAAATTGATTGTACGAACATACCAGCGTTTAAACTCATTTTCAATATCAGCCTTACGCTCTTCTTTCTGATACATTTCTGCTTGTGGACCAATACTCTCACCAATTTGAATTAAAATTTTATTACCTGCCTGCTCCATAAAATCAGCTGATTTTACATCAGAATAAATAATAAAATCGGCATTCTCCCCTCCTTTTTTATCCGATTGTTCTTTAGTTGTAATCTCATTATATTCTGGCTTACCCAGTTTGGTTGCCATTACCCCCTTAAGAAATTCAGTCTTGGCTTTTTCATCCATCATATCGTAATACTGCTTAAAAAAACCACCGCTCAATCCATGAAAACAACGTTCTGTGATAATATGCACCTGACTTTCGTCAATATTCAAGTCAAGCTTGATATACATATTGTCATAATTTTCATGATAATCTAACTCCTTAATTCTTTTAATATTAGCTATGGCCGACTCAAACTCACCAACCTGAACCAATTCAACAAAAAGACCATCAGTAGAGGCCAGTTTCGGAGGAAAACAACCCAATCTAAATTCTAGATTGGCAGGAGCAATGTACTTATCAATCTCTGGCAAATATATCAAGTACTTTTGTAAGTAGTCCCAACTACTAAAATCCTTATCCAATTGAAATAAATCCCGTTCCGAACTCAATACTATGTTGTGCTTTATACCCAATTTCTTAAATAAATTAACATACAATTTAACAATCCCTTTTTCACTAGAAACCTTATTTTGTGCAACAAAATTCAAGTTATAAAAGTCAGGTACGTGAAACTCTTGAATCAAAATATTCTTCTTAATGTATTTTTCAATATTTGAAATCCTCTGCAATAAATCAGTAGAGTTTAAATCAATTTCTTTACTTATTCCAGTAAGTGCATCCAGCTCCTTATCATCCATTAAGTAATTATTGTCATAAATAGTCTGAGCCACATGATTCCATGTCAATATTGGAAAGTTTCCTTTTCCTTTATTCATTGCTAATCTAAATTCGATGCGAGCTCTACGAGGATTTGTATAAGCATATTTCTCTTCCTTAAGAGCGGGAATGTTTTTCATTTCACCAGCATAAAAATTACGCTCTTCTGTTGATTTGTGAGTTAGGTTAATTTCGGCGTTATATGCCTTGGTATCAAATATTAGTGTTGCCGGCGACGACATTTCCCATTTGGCATCAAGTACAGGATAAGGGTATTGAAAATAGGATCGCCCGAAATAATCCGAAGGAATATTTTTAACTATAACATACTCAATATCATTACCGATCTCAATACCGTCAATTGCAAAAATTTTATATTTATCACGACTTTCATCATCTGTCACTTCTTTAATACTGCTTTTGTCAAACTGTACAACCTCCCCTTTCTCATTAATTGTTCTAGCCCGAATATCAATTAACTCAACACCACTCCCAATTTCTACAGATAGGGTATTTAACTGATTAACAGACTTATCATTTAAGGCTCGATACTTTTTATGAATGGTTTGAAACACCATTAAGGCTCCTTCATCATTGTGATAATATTCGTAACACTCAAAAGATAAAAGCCCCACTCGATCTTCCGTTTTATATTTTTCTGGAATAGTAACATAACTTGGATTCGCTTCCCATGAATAGGGACTTGGAGTATTCTTAGCGGATGCTGTAAATGCGCTAAGCAATAAGCAAAATATAAAATAATATTTTTTCATATGATTATAATTTTTTTTAGTCGCCATATGAAACTTACCCTGCTGAAATAATCATCTTCCTGTGTGTCAAAATCACTTTGGCATGGACGTTTCATAATAGTTTAAGAATAGATTATTGAGTTTGATGTTTTAAAACGATCGTTTCACGATATGCTTGATTCAATTGTTTTATCATTTTGTTCCAATCGTCAAATTCGGATGCTGTTAGATTTAAAAATTGAAAACAAATATTCTTCTCTTGAATAACTTTATTCCCTTCGGTTTTGTAGTCGATTTTAAACCAAAAATTATCATTCGTATAATTTGAATTTTTTGGCAAATATTCCAAATGGTAATCAATAGGTATTTCAACACTGGTAATATCTGTCCTCACAAAATGAAAATCGTTACCAATAGGTGCTACAGAAAGACTTGTATCTGCTTTAAAATCCTTATAACTTTTATCAAGATTTAAATTGACATAAATCTCATCCTTGCTCGATCGAACATAGTCTTCTACCTGAAATTCGTAATTTATATTAATAGATTGTTCGCGATCTTGAAGTTGTTCAACTTCATACTTACTGAGCATGCATTTATTATTCCCTTTATTTAAAATGCTATTTAACTTCTTCTTAAGCCTCTCATCGATTTGTCCGAAAATAGCATAGCCCATTTCCATTCTATTATAGCCCAAATGAGAACGTTTCCCCGTTCCATTTACAGTTCTCTTATCAATTTGAATTTGAACCGAATCAACAATTTGGTTGTATTCATGCGAAACAATAGGTAACTTAATTATTTTGTACTTGTCTTTATTAATACTAATCAATAAATCTTTTCCTTGTATATGGTCGGGTACCTGACCAAAATTAAGGTGCCGAATTGTACCATCCATCACAATAACAGAATCCTGTTTTAGGTAAGCAGCCACCATGTGATTATCAGTCTGAATGGTTGGAAGTTCAGCGTAGGTATATGGAATTCTTCGGGTTCCCACCCATGCGTAATAACAAGGCAAACCAGCATAATCCATCATCTTTTTAATAATACTAGTCATGTCCTTACAGTCTCCATATCGTTTATCGAAAACCTGATCGGCCGTATTGGGAACAAATCCTCTCATTCCCTGTTCGAATGCTACATATTTTATATTATCCTGAACCCAATAAAGAATCCTTCTCGCCTTTTCATCATCATCTTCTACTCCTTGCAATAAATCTCCAACAAAAGCTTTCAGTTTCTCTGAAACCACATCCAATTTCTCAATATTCGAATAATAAAATTGATACAAATCGTCGATACTCCCATAATACTGTTCTTTTTCCCCTTTTCGAGATAATTCACTTACAATAGGAATAATGTGTGGCGAATAATATAGAAGATTAAAATTTTCATTTCCTGGCTTTAATTCAGGAAGATCATTGGCTTCCCAAACCATGTACTTGTATTTCCCTTTTTGATATTCCTTACATTGAAGAGGTAAATTCTCACGATGGAAAATTCGATAGTCCATCTTGATATCCTTATGGTATTTAATTACAAATTTAGAATGCAAACAAGGAATAAAAGACTGAAAAAAGAATTTTCTCAAAAATCTCGGATTCTGATAATCTACACGATATTCAACCGATGTTATCGCTCCTTTCTTAAGTCCTGGATAGGTAAAATTAATCAACTTCGAATCATCGTAAAAAACCGATTGTGAAATATCATGAGTTTCTTTGAAGGTCGTGGCGTTCATTTCCAGAAATTTATCTCCATCGGGAAGATAAGATTTTGCCTTAATATCGTGAATACTCGAAAAACTTGAGAAGAAGATATTATCATTTGAAAAAGCCTTGGTATGGTCGTTCAAAATCAAAATCTGTTCCTTAACCTTTTGCGATGCAACAATACTACCGTCCTTAACATCTAAAAACAAAGTACTCTCGTTTTCTAAAAGAATAGCATTATGAGCTTTAAATTTCTCTTTTAAATACGATATGTCTTGTTCAAAATGCGCAGATACCGATCCATTAAACAATAGTAATACACATATAAATAATCTCATCATCATAGAGTTATGTAATTACTTAGTTTACCATTCCAGTATTCTTCTATACTTTTTAATTTACCTTCCTCATTATAATTTTTGCTTTCTCCCTGCAATACTCCCATCTTGTACATTTTACTGTATTTAAGATTTCCATTTATATTATAAACCTGTCCTTCTCCAACCTTAAGATCATTCTCATAATACATTTTACTTTTCAACTTTCCATTTTCAAAGTATTCTTCTTCTTCTCCAATTTGGATTCCATCTGCAAATTGCATGACAGAAATCTTCTTCCCACTTTTACTATACCTTATATATTTCCCATCGAAAAGTCCTAATTTATAATTTGCCTCAGTACTTATTTCCCCTGTATTGTAATAGGCCAAAATCTTACCTGTGCCATTTTCAAGATAAATACTATCACAAAGCGAACCATTCTTATTGTATTGGTAAGCAAAAATTTCCCCTTCAATATAGATTCTCTTAATCGCCAAATTTCCTTGAGGATCATAAGTAAAAGAATCTCCATCTTTTTTATCATTCTTATAAATGGAGCGTGATTTTATTTTACCATTCTCCCAATAGTTGGTATAGGTTGAATCCAATTGATCATCTTCGTAATGGTAAATTTTCCGAATAGTTCCATCTTCATAAAACTCTTTCCATTCACCATTGCGACTAGTATTTTTATATTCGCCAGTTGTTTGAACTTTACCATTAGGATGATAACTTGTAAATGTTCCTTCAGGATTATCATCCTTATATTTATTTACAATATACTTGCTTCGGTCAGGATAATACCAGACCAAATCACCATTCAACTTACCACAAGACATATCACAATCTCCCTCCGCACTTTTATTATAATTCATAAACACTCGTTTGGGAGCAGTTAGCAAATTCTGGGTGTGAAATAAATTTCCAATTGAATCGTACTGACAAATTATAACAGCAGAACCATTTTCTAATTTTGTTTTTCCGGCAAGTTTTCCATCAACTGAATAATTATACATCCATCCAAAAACTTCTCCATGTTTATAGCTAAACTCTTGCTCTAATGTACCATCGACATAATAGTTTAACCACAATCCATCCAACTCTCCATTCTTATAATTCCCAGTAGTTTTTACACTTCCATTTTGATAATATTCAAAATAGCTACCACTCTCTTTACCATTTTCAAAATTTCTTTTTGTTTGAATCTTTCCATTTTCGAAATAATTAATTACTTCACCATTCAAAACTCCATTTTTGTAATTTGAGACTTCTTGAACACCACCATTTCTCCAATATAAAGTTTTTGCTCCTTCATAATTACCATTCACCAGCTTTCCTTTTGTATTTAACAAACCATCCAAGCTGAAGGTTTCAAATTCAAAAGTTCCATCCTCTGATCCAACTTGTTTAATGGTATCGCCTGCAGAATTTAATGATGTTACAGCAACAAGAATATCATCCTTATACGTCTCTATTATTTGAGGCTTGGTTTTTTTATAAAAAACAAAATCATTAGTTAAATGGCCTTCCTCATTAAATTCATATTGTTTAAGCAATTCCCCTGCACTATCATATTCTTTCCATATCCCAATCTTTATTCCATCCTTGTAGGACATATCAATTTTTAATTTCCCATTTGCATGAAAATATTGCCATTTACCGTCTTCTTTGCCATGAACATATTCACCTGTAACAGAAATAGTTCTATCCTCGAAAAACTCAATGTAATCCCCTTCGTTTTCCCCATTTATTAAATTAGTTTTATAATTAAGATTCCCATTGGGATGATACCTTTTATATTCTCCTTCCAACTTGGAATCTTTGTATGTAAAAGTCGATAAAGTATCTCCGGTAGAAAATAAAGTATAACCAAAACCATCAATTTTACTTTTAGAATAGTGATTGTATTCTTGAACAATTTTACAAGGAAATAAAAATTTTACATCTCCTTCCAACTCACCGTTCACATAAGATATCGCCGTTTTTTGATTACCATAAGCATCAAAATCAGAATAGATACCATTTAAGTTTCCGTCAGCATACGTGCATGTTGTTTCCAGAAAACCATCCATATTATAATATTCCCAAGGCCCTTCTTTTTGTCCATTGATAAATTTCCCAGAGGCTTGTTTATGACCATTTTCATAATAAAAAGTCCAGTCACCCTCCTCATTTTCTACTTCATTAAAATTACCAATGGATGCAATCGAGCCAGAATCATAGTGCTTACAAGTTATTCTTACAGAATCCT
>JBFFMG010000150.1:0-8380 GCA_041554215.1 Labilibaculum sp. | reverse complement strand
GTATATGCTGAATGTTTACGAGGAGAAAAAGATCAGTTCGCGCAAATACTTTATTGTATTGTTGAGTTTCTTTTTGGTTTCGGCTTTTAGCTTTGTGTTTTTTAAAGGAGCCGGTGTAGAGCAATACTTTATCAGTATTATTCCAGTAACCTACATTACCAGTCATTATTTTGTATTGCAAAAACATTCTTGGATTGGAGAGGTTTTATTTTATATTCTTGTGATTTCAAGTATTCTCATCCATTTTATTGGGTAAAAAAAGTGCCATCTCCTAAGAAATGGCACTTCATATAATTTAAGTTCAGATTTATTTTTCTACTATATTTGTCATGTCGAAAGCAGTCACTACATCAGTGCCAGCTTCGTTATCCGTTACGGTAAAAATAATATCGTTATAATCTTTGTCACCATCAGGTAGTCGAACATCTTCAAAACACAAAACGATGTCTTCACAGGTTGTTTCCTTAAACAATACATGTTGCTGAGTCGCATCTTTGTTCCAAGCGATATTGGTGTAATGACGATAAATACCATCAACAGTTGTACCGTTTTTCCATCCTTCTGCGATTAAGCAAAATCCGATTACCGTATTTGCTTCAAAGTCTGAATCACCTAATTTAACTTGATCTCCAGCTTTTAATGCTCCTCCTGATCCTTCTTTCGAAGCATTCGGGAATAACATATGAAGTTCTATTTCGTCATCACTTGCAGGAGGATTCTCAGCATCATAAGTGTAGTATGCCAATGAATTTCTGTAGCCTGCTCCTTCATCAACGAAAGTTAAATACACAGGAGATTTCTTAGTTAATTTTAAAATTAAATTGTTCTCATCAGAAAATAATTCAGAATTAGCACTACGATTGTCTTTCCTCTCTGGAAACATTGCAATAATGTTATCTACCAAAGTCTCACAAGGTTTAGTTGGAATAATAACATCTGGCTCACCTTCGTCTATTTCGATGGTAATAATTTTTAGTCCTCCAGTTCCGGCAGCTACAAAAATATAGTTACCTCTCGACTCAACAAAGTTTACTGAAGAACCAAAATCCATACTTCCTAATAGAGTTACTTTATTATCGTTTTCAGGAATCATTGCACCAACATAAACCCCAGCACCACCATTACCAATTAGCAATAGTTCTTCATTTAAGCTTACCGAGTTGGTTACGTAATCCTCATCAAGTCCATCTGCAGGTGTTTCTGGACGATTGAAATGTTCTTTAAGAGTTCCATCTAAAGTGCAAATATCTAACCCTGATACATTTAAAGCAGCAAGAATATAATTGCCAGTAACATCGATTTCAGTTTTTGATTCGTTTGTTATGGGACCCTGAACTTCAATTGCGTTCAATTCTGTAAAATCAGTTTTGCTAAATCGCTGTATTTTTTCATTGGTTGCATTCAAAGCGAATAGGTCATCAGCATTACTACTTAAAGATCTGGCGTCGTTAATATCAATATCAGTTACTAAAGTGTATTCACTACGATTTAGAATTGTTATTTTTACATCATAACCGCTAGTTGCATAAATATAATTTTCGTCTATTTCTACATCGGTCCCAACATAAGATGGAAGATCAATAAGTTCTGCAACTTGCTTTATTTCGTTTGAAGAACTAAGTTCTAAAGCGATAAGAATTGCCGGAGATTCAAGAGCATAACCTTCACTTTTTTCATCCAAAGCACCAACAAGATAGAGTACACCATCGTAAAAGTCAACTGCACTTACGTCAACATATGGAAACAATGCCTGTGCTTGTAATACAGGATTGTCTTGATCCGAAATATCAAATAATTCAACCCCTCCACTATATTTATCTCCTTTAGTATTATAGGAAACAAATGCCATGTCGTCCATAATTTTAACATGGGTAGCTTGAACCGCTTCTCCGAATACTTTAGGAGCTTCAACTTCAGCTTTTAATTTAAAGGCATAGTTCTTCGTGAAGTCAATCACAAGTTCTTCCGTTCCTGTCTTAGTGGTTCCCGCAGGAAGATTGTTAATAATAACCAAGCTGTTCATTTTGCTCACTCTGCTGGAGAGTTCTGAAGCATTGTTGTTAATTGAAATGCCTTCTTGAATTGTTTTCTTTTGATCGACTTGCTGATTGCTATCATTATTGTCTGAACAAGAAGAAACAATTATGAAAAGACCAATCATTAATAGTAGGTATTTTCTCATAACTATTCGTTGTTTTAATTGAGTTGCAATTTTATTTTTATACTGCAAGTTACATTGTTTGTTACAAATGAAAAGTTTATTTATGGTTAAATATATTTAAGTTTTGATGAAGCTGTAATTTTTATTGATGAATACACATAAAGAATTGTTCATCGTCTTATTGAATGTGTTGATTATCACTTTCCTAAAAGTGCTGTATTAAATGTTGGATATTGTAACCTATTCTTTGTATTTGTTTCTGTTTTACCTTTTTTTGAAATGAAATAATGTGCTGTGTAGGTGAGTTAATAATTTATGGTTATATAAAAAAGTTAATTCAATTTTTTCGAGAAAACACAAGTTTTTATTAGGCTGTAGTAAAAAGTTACGTGAAAATTTGGATCATTATCAAAAATGTTTTTTGATCCATTTTGGAAGAATAAATACTCCAATTAAGAGATAGGGATAGTATGAAATGAGCCGCCAAATTAATGCCATAGTTGCTGCAACACCGACTGAAGGAAGAAATTCGCCCAGATATTTTGTAAAAACCCATTCTGAAAACCCACTTCCTCCGGGAGTAGGACTAACTAGCATCATAATCCACATTACTAGTTGTCTTGCAAAAATCATAATGTGTTCAGTAATACTATATCCTTGAAATATGAACGCGAGAAGAATCACATTTACAACCCAGTATCTTGCTGTCCACGACCAAAAAGTTGCCATAAATGCTTTTAGCCAGAACACAAAAGGTTTTCTTCGCAGCTCCTTTGAGCTTTCTATAATATCGGTACCTGCTTGGTTTGCTCCTTGTTTCCATTTTCTAAGAATTGGGAGTTTAAATATCCATAACAAAAGCCATTTTAATCCTCTTGGGTTCCAGAATAAACCATAGGTTAAAATGATAAAATAGCCCGTTTTTACAAGGTATCCGATTAGAGCAAAATACAAAAGGGAATCCAGCCATAGAGAATGTTCGAGAGAGTCTGTCATGAATAGTTGATTCACATCCAAAAACAATATTAGAACAGGAAACATGAGTATGAAATACAATTCGTCGAGAAACGATGTTGACATAACTATAGCTGAACTTTTCCCAACTTTTAAACCTTCCTTGTTAAGGTATAGTATTGCTACTGATGTTCCACCAATTGCCGAAGGAGTTATTGCCGATGTGAATTCCCAAAGCATGATTATCCGAAAGGATTTACTCCAAGTGAAAGTTCCATCAGTTAGAATACGTAATCGAGCCATATAGCCTAAATCTCTAACTATCATCATTATTAAAGCGATGCAAAGCCAAAAAAGAGAATGCCACGAAAATTCAATTAAGGAAAGAGTTTTGCCATCAACCTCATTTACCAACATGTAAATAACAACTGCTAGTCCAATTAAAATTGGATATGCAATTCTGCCTGGTCGAACACCATTAAGCAGTTTTTTTTGATTGTCAGGTTGATTTTGGCTCATTTTTCAACTTTAATAGATATCAAACTTACGGATTTTAAGATTTTAGATTATAAAGTTTTACTGAAGAAAATGTTAAAATACTGTAAAAATGATAGTTCATATTATCTATCTGAAAAATTAAATTTAAAGAGTTTTCTCTTAAAATAATCAAAACTACTTTCGGGAATGAGTTTTGTAAAGACCCAAATTAGTTTTGCATGTGTTGGAACGATGTATCTGATTCGTGGATTTCTTGATTGACTTGCTCTCACAATCACCTTTGCAACATCTTCTGCTTTCCCTTGAATTCCTATTGATTTTAGAAGAAGATTTTCGAGTTGTTTTGTCATGGTTCCATATGTTGTATTTTTTGAGTTTTCATTCGCTTTAGATAGAGCAATATTTGCCCATTCTGATTCTATTGCACCAGGATTAATTAGAATTACTCTTATTCCATATGCTCTAAGTTCCTGTCGGAGAGAATCAGAAATGCCTTCTAATGCATACTTTGAGGCATGATACCATCCTCCCATGGGAAATGTCATTCGACCAAGTATAGAACTTATATTTATAATTTTGCCTTCACGATTTTCTCGCATTTTAGGAAGAATCATTTGGGTAAGTTGCATTAAGCCAAAAAGATTGACCTCGAATTGTTGGCGGGCATCTGCAATAGTAACATCCTCAATAGCACCATAAAGTCCATACCCTGCGTTGTTTACTAAAATATTTATGTTTTCGGATTTTTCATAAATATGACTCACAGCCTGCCTGCAGTTCTCCAAATTGCTTACATCAAGTTGAAGTATTCGGGCACCTTTAATTTTTAAATCGCTCATTGCAATAGTTGTTGGAGCTGTTGCATACACGATGTATCCTTTTTCAAGAAAAAGAAGAGCTGTGGCCTTGCCAATTCCCGATGAAGCACCTGTAACTAAAACAATTTTTTCTTTCATATATAATATAAATAGTATGTTTATTGTTGGTGTTAAAGTTCATTCAGAATCTTATAAATTATCAGAAGATACACAGAATATGAGTTTATTTCAATCATATCGATGTAATAATTCTTAATTCAGCATAGTGTTCATGTTAATGATGCTTGTTTTTTTTTGCTATTTTTAATAAACAAATTTTCACACTCATAGTCTATGTCCACAAATCCTACTTCTCAAAAATTTGGAACTGCACCAGTTTTTTTTACTGCAATTTCTACCATATTAGGGGCAATCCTATTTCTTCGTTTTGGATACGCCGTTGGAACTCTTGGTTTTTGGGGTGTAATCTTAGTTGTTCTTTTAGGACATTTGGTTACGATTCCAACTGCTATGGCTATTTCTGAGTTGGCAACAAATAAACGAGTTGAAGGAGGCGGTGAGTATTTTATTATTTCTCGATCGTTTGGCTTAAATATTGGTGCAACAATAGGAATCGCCTTGTTTTTTTCACAGGCAATAAGTGTTGCTTTTTATGTAATTGCTTTCACCGAAGCCTTCGAGCCAGTGTTTAATTGGGCTTTTAGCACCTATGGATATGCATTGCCCCGTCAGGTGATTAGTGTTCCGGCTATGTTTTTATTGTCGATGTTAATTCTGAAAAAGGGAGCCAATTTAGGGGTAAAAGCTTTGTACTTTGTTATTGCAATTTTAATGGTTTCATTGCTACTCTTTTTCTTAGGAACAACCGAACACGCAACTGTTTCTGATTTTAGTTTACTGAATGCGGAATTTAGAAACATGGACAGCTTTTTCGTTGTGTTTGCAATTATATTTCCTGCTTTTACTGGAATGACTGCTGGTGTTGGTTTATCTGGAGATCTAAAGAACCCATCCAAATCAATCCCCTTGGGCACAACCTCAGCTACATTAATTGGAATGGTTATTTACTTTTTTATAGTTTATAAGTTAGCTCTATCGGTTAATAGTACCGATTTAGTTGGTGACCAATTGATAATGGCTAAAATTGCGATTGGAGGTAGTCTAATTATTCCTTTGGGACTGGCAGCATCAACAATATCATCAGCATTAGGTTCTGTTATGGTTGCTCCACGAACTCTTCAAGCATTATCAATCGATCGTTCTTTTCCATCTAAATCGCTGAATAGATGGTTAGCAAAAGGTAGAGAGTCAGATAATGAACCTATAAATGCATCATTAATTACCTGCGTAATCGCAATGGTTTTTGTGGTGTTGGGAGATGTGAATGCTGTTGCTCAGATTATTTCCATGTTTTTTATGGTGACTTATGGCGCTTTGTGTCTGATATCGGTTTTAAATCATTTTGGATCTTCTCCAAGTTATCGACCGTCGTTTAAATCAAAGTGGGTGGTCTCTTTACTTGGGTTTGTGACATCGGTTTGGGTGATGTTCAAGATTAACTTTTTATATGCATTAGCTGCAATAGCTGTAATGACAATTATTTATTTGTTTATTAACAGATATCATAAAAATAGAAATGGAATAGAATCCATATTTTTAAACTCCCTTTATCAGCTAAATAGAAATATGCAGGTGTTTCTGCAAAAAACAGGAAAGAGAAAAAATAGGGAATGGAGACCAAGTGCTATTTGCATATCGAAGGAATCTTTTGAAAGGGATACTGCTTTTAAACTTCTTAATTGGATTTCGTACAAATATGGATTTGGGACCTATTTGCATCGAATTGAGGGGTATTACTCTAAAGCTACTTATCAGCAATCGCAGGAAGAATTAGATAGATTAATCAAAAGTTTCGATAAAATTGAGAATCATGTTTATGTGGATACCATTATATCTCCATCTTATACTTCTGCAATTGCGCAAGCAATTCAGCTACCAGGAGTTGCAGGCATGGAAAATAATATGGTAATATTTGAATACGATAAGAGAAATCCTGATCGATTAAAGTTAATTGTCGATAATTATTCGTTGGCTCGTGCTGGGAATTTCGATTTTTGTATTTTAGGATGTTCACCACGAGAAATAAATTTTAAAAACAATATCCATATCTGGATTAAATCTTCGGATACTGATAATGCAAATCTGATGATTCTGTTGAGTTTTATAATTGCAGGTCATTCAGATTGGAAAAAGGCAGATATAAAAATATTCAATATCTGTAAAAAAGATCAGGCCGATGAAACTAGAAAAAAATTGGACGAATTAGTCGTGTCGGGTCGATTGCCAATAACGACTTCCAATATTGAAATTATACATGAACAGGAAAATGTTGCCGCAAAGGAGGTAATAAATAAACGCTCGGCTAATGCTGGAATAACGCTAATTGGATTTAGAGGTGAAAGTCTAAAGCACGAAAAGGAAGAGCTTTTTAAAGGCTATGATGATTTAGGGAATGTGTTGTTTATTAATGCAAATAGTCAGAAGCTTATTGAATAGAAAGAATAGATAGTAGCTTATTGGCGATATAAGGAACTAAAATTTTGTATACTGATAGAAAAACAGCTTGTGAAAATTCTGATTTCTATCAATATATGTTATTTTTGATTGGCTTTAATTCCCAAGGATCCAGCACTATAATATTCTTTTTAATAGATGCAAGAGTTTTACGACTTTGGAGTCAAAGCAATCTGAAATTCTATAGTAATATATTGTTTTTGGGGTACTCAATTTTAGGTTACTAGACGATTTTTTCTTCACGAATTTCACCTTTATCGTCTAAAAGAAACGAGAATCGTTTAAGATTTTTATCACGAACAATAAATTCAAAGTTTTCCTTGTTGTTGTTGTTTATGATTTTAATTGCGTTCATTACTTCGCCATGACATTTAATTTTTCCGTAAATTTTTAAAGGAATATCCTCTAATGGAAGGTTAACTTTTAGGCTTACCTGAGTGCCATCGGCCTTATATTTGGCAATATGTTCCAATTCATTCTTATAAAAAACAGCTTCGTAAAACTCTTCAGATTTATGCCATTCTGTATTTAGTGGACTGTTAAACTGACTGTTAAAGGAATTAGTTACAGCCTGAGGAATTGTATCCTCTTGTGAAACGTTTAGTATTTTTTGAAATAATTTTTTTAAATCCATTACTTTCTAATTCTGTTTCGTAATATTTCATTTTGACGAGATTTATCAAAATAGTAACGATTACTCTTTTTGGTATAAACTTTTATAAATGTATATTACTCTTGTTCTAGCTCGCTTTAGCCTCATTTTGACGGCATCTTCGGTAATCCGAAGTGTTTGGGCAATTAGTTTTCCTGAGTGATTATCCTGATACTTCATTAATAGTAAAGCCTTTTCTTCAGGGTGAATCAATTCTAGAATGGTTAATAAATTTTCGTAATCAAAATCCTCTAGATCAGTTTCCGACTCATCAATAATGTCAGGCATTTCATTTTCCTTATTCCAACTGGGATAATGTAATTTCTTCTTTAATCTCAGATAATCGATTGAGTAATTATAAGTGATAGCATACAGCCATGATGAAAAGGAGGAATTTCCTTTAAAATCGGACAGCTTTTCATATGCTTTTGATAAGATATCATTGGCAAAATCTTCAGCTTGTCTTTTGTCTTTAATAAAACTGTGACATTTGTCCCTCACTTTTGGGAAATAACGATGGTAGAGAATTTCAAAGCTTGAGCTTTTATTCTCCTGAACGATCATCCTTATAAGTTCTTCATCACTTATTTGGTGTAGGTTTTCACGTTGCATATCAGTGGGTTGGTAAATAGTTTTGGTTGACTTTTAATTTTTTTTAATTTCCTGCGTTACTTCTTCAAAATTTTTCGTCTAAATGGAAATTTCAGTTGTGATTTAATTTAT
>JBFFMG010000149.1:0-8433 GCA_041554215.1 Labilibaculum sp. | reverse complement strand
GCACATGAGGCTATCCGTCCTACTTATATGTCAAACGAAACGGTTACAGGTTCAAATCAGGAGCAGCGTTTATACGATTTAATATGGAAACGAACAATTGCTTCACAAATGGCAGAAGCCATACTTGAAAAAACAACTGTTTCTATTGCAATTTCGAACGACACCCAAAAATTTATTGCTACAGGGGAAGTATTAATATTCGATGGATTTTTAAAAGTTTACATGGAATCTTCTGATGATGATTCTAATGGCAATTCCAGTAGCGATGTTATTATTCCTCCTTTAAAGGCAAATGACAAACTTGAAATTTCGTCGGTTGTGGCAACCCAGCGCTTTACTCAAAGGCCGCCAAGATTTACCGAAGCTTCTTTAGTAAAACGTTTGGAAGAACTGGGCATTGGAAGACCATCAACCTATGCACCAACAATTTCTACGATACAGAACCGAAACTATGTGGTTAAAGAAGATCGTGATGGGAATGAACGCAGTTTTGATGTTTTGTCACTGTTAAATGGAGAAATAACAGAAAAAAACAATATTGAAATTACCGGTGCTGAGAAATCCAAGCTTTTTCCTACTGATATTGGAATGGTAGTTACAGATTACCTGGTTGATAATTTCGACGAAATTATGGATTACAATTTTACTGCAAGCGTGGAAGCTGAATTCGACGATATTGCGGATGGCAAAAAAGTGTGGAATGAAATGATTGATAAGTTTTATCAACCATTTCATCTAAAAGTTGAGGATGCCATTCAAAACTCTGAACGTTCGAAAGGAGAACGAATTCTTGGAACAGATCCAAAAACAGGAAAACAGGTTTCTGTAAAGATTGGCAGGTTTGGTCCACTCGCACAGCTTGGCGAAGGTTCAACTGACGGTGAAGGCGAGAAGCCTCAGTTTTCTAGTTTGAGAACCGGACAGCACCTGGAAAATATTACGCTTGAAGAAGCACTTGAACTATTTAAACTTCCGCGCGATTTGGGGGAATACGAAGATAAAAAGGTTACCGTTTCTATTGGCAGGTTTGGACCCTATATCAGACACGATAATAAATTTGTTTCACTTGGTAAAGAAGACGACCCTTATGTTGTAGAGTTGGAAAAGGCTATTGAATTGATTGATGCAAAAAGAGAAAAAGATGCGAAAGCAGTTATCAGTGTTTTTGAAGAGGAACCTGAACTTCGGGTATTAAATGGAAGATGGGGGCCATACATATCTTACAAAAAGAAAAATTATAAAATTCCGAAGAAAGTGGAAGCAGAAAAACTGACACTTGAAGATTGTATGGAAATTATTAAAAATTCGCCGGAACCGAAAAAAGGAAGAACAAGAAAAAAATAAGATAAAAGGCAAATGATGAATTCATTTGCCTTTATTTTTGCGATTAAAAATTTGAATATGGATGTGCACTACTATTTTAATCCTGTTGATTTTTCGACATATTACAATTCTGGACATTTAAACTGGAAGTACTCATTGGGGGCCGCTATAGAAAAAAATTCAAAAAATATACTGAAAGGTAACATCCAGAAAATAAAAATTGCAATTATTGGAATTCCTTTCGACAGCAGGAATAAGGATACATATTCACCTGAAACACCTGAACAAATCAGGGCGGAACTTTATCAACTCGCTAAATTCAATAAAGAAATTAAAATTGCTGATTTTGGTGATTTGAAACCGGCAAGTAGTATTAAAGGGAATTACCAGGCTTTGCGTGATATTGTCGATTATTTCAATGAATTAAAAATTACAGCCATAGTAATTGGCGGAAGCCAGGATTTAAGTCTGGGTGTTTG
Organism: Labilibaculum sp.; assembly: GCA_041554215.1. Lineage (GTDB taxonomy): Bacteria > Bacteroidota > Bacteroidia > Bacteroidales > Marinifilaceae > Labilibaculum. The sequence goes on along the minus strand of JBFFMG010000149.1, from coordinate 6,631 downwards.
CAAAGCATTTAAGGGTAAACGTTATTTTTCATTTTCAACTATTGATGCATTTCTTGATATTAAGAAAGGAAAGGAGCCCTTTGATTCTGCCAATTATATTTCAAGATTATTTTTAAATCATCCCGGGCTTTTCAAGTTTAACTTAATTGGATATCAGGGTCATTATGTGGCATCAGAAAACTTGAAAAAAATAAAAGCTGTAAGTAACCACATTCGGCTCGGTGTTTTGCGCGACAGTATTAATGTTACAGAACCGGTTTTAAGAAATACAGATTTTCTTTCTATCGATATTAACTCAATCAAACATTCAGAAGCCCCAGGTACTTCGCGGATTACACCAAATGGCCTGCTAAGTCATGAGATATGCCAGTTAGCAAAATTCGCCGGATTAAGTAACAGATTGAAAGTTTTTGGATTGTTTGATATTGTTAAAGAAAATGATCAAAATAATCTAACGGTTAAACTCGCCGGGCAAATAATATGGTATTTTATTGAAGGATTTATTAACAGAGAAAGTGAATATCCGGGGTCGAGTGAAAATAACATAATTTATAAGGTTGAAGTTGAAGGCGTTGATAATCCTCTTATTTTCTTAAAGAATAGTATAACGAACAGGTGGTGGATGCAAATTGAAACAGCCGAAAAAGAAAAACTAAATTTTGCCTGTTCTGAAAAAGAATATGAACAGGCTGCAAATAATGAGATTCCTGAATTGTGGATAAATTATATTCAAAAAATAGACGAGGTGTTAAAATAATGCCGTCAACATAACGTTCTTTGCATACAATGATTATAGAAGTTTGTTTCAAACCACATTTTTTTCTTTCTTTAGCAAGAATTGAAAATACCATTTAAGCTGCACCCAGAAAGAAATATGAAAAAAATAATTTCTTTTTTATATTTAGTAATAATCGTTAAATTAGCAGCCTTTAGTCAGCAGGATCCGCAGTTTACGAACAACATGTTTTACAAGTTGGGTGTAAATCCAGGATTTGCGGGCTCAGAGGGAACCATAAGTGGTATTATATTAAATCGTTATCAGTGGGATGGATTTAGGGGGGCACCGAAAACTTTGATATTCAGTGCAGAAGCAGCGATAAATGCATTTGGTTCGCCAGGAGGAGTAGGATTAAATATTGTTAGCGACGAATTAGGATTTGAGAAGAATACACAAATAAACGCCAATTATGCATACAGTAAAACCCTAAGTATTGGAAAACTTGGGATAGGTATGTCATTAGGTGTGTTAAATAAAAGTGTAAATGGTGAGTGGGAGGTTCCGGAAGACGATTTGGGAATATATACACAACCAAATTCTGACCCGGCGATTCCACAGGGAGAGGTTAGCCAAATGGCTTTGGATGGAGGGTTAGGATTATATTTGTCATCAAATCAATACTTCCTTGGTGTTTCGGTTACACATATCAACCAGGCATCAATAAAGTTTAGCGATTTGGCAGCTACTTATCTGGTTCGACATTATTATTTAATGGGTGGATACAATATTAAGCTTTCTGATCCGTTATTTGAGTTGCGACCTTCGTTCTTATTTAAATCTGATTTGGGCAGTTGGCAGTTGGATTTAAATACAAATATTGTTTTTAATAAACGATTTTGGGGAGGAATTACCTATCGCGTGCAGGACGCTATTGCACTGTTAATGGGAATGGAAATGGAGAATGGTTTGCGGTTTGGATATTCTTTCGATTTAGTGACATCAGCTATTTCGCGTTATGGATACGGATCGCATGAAATATTTGTGAGTTATTCTTTAGATTTGGAAAGAAACCGAAACCAAAAATATAAGAGTATTAGATTTTTATAAAAAAAGTGATATTTATTGAGCAATGAAACTAACCTTAAAATATGCTTTACTTGGGAAGTAATATTTCGAAATGTTTCATGTGTGGCTTTAAAGATAAAAGACTAAAAAACAGATGAAAAAACTAATTTTAATTGCCTTTGTGCTTTGGAGTGTATTCATTTTTACTGGTTGTAGTAAATCGGGAAATGGTGAATTGGTTGGAGTACAAGACAGACCAAAATGGAGGGAATCTCAACCATACGGGATGGTATATGTGCGAAAAGGAAGTTTTAATATTGGTCCCAGCGATCAAGATCCAAGTACTGCCGGTGTTCCTACTAAAACTGTTTCACAAGAAGCTTTTTGGATGGATGACACTGAAATTACAAATAACGAATACAGGCAATTTGTTTATTGGGTTAAGGATTCAATTGCCAGAAAAATGTTAGGAGATCAGTATCCTGAATTTCTGAATACCGAGGACAGAGAAGGTAATCCAATAGATCCACCCACAATTAACTGGCGCGAAAAAATAGATTGGGAAGATCAGGATTACCAAATGGCGATGCAGGATATGTATATCCCGGAAAATGAAAGATTTTTTGGAAAGAAAGAAATTGATCCTCGCAAGCTTGTTTATGAATATTGGTGGATTGATTTACACCAGGCTGCTAAACGAAGTAACAGTTATAATTACAAAACGCAACAATATGAAGGGAATGTTTATAATGCAGAAGGAGAGTTGGTTCCTATTGCAAATCGTTCTTCTTTTATATTGCAGGATCAAGTTCAGGTTTATCCCGATACTTTGACCTGGATTAGAGATTTTACCTATTCATATAATGAACCGCTGGCCACACGTTATTTCTGGCATCCGGGTTTTGACGATTACCCTGTTGTTGGTGTTACCTGGAAACAAGCATTGGCCTTTACCAACTGGAGAACAAAAATTCAAAATGATTATCTGAATTCTAAACAGGAAGCCACTTTGATGGCATATCGCTTACCTACCGAGGTTGAATGGGAGTATGCAGCACGAGGAGGAAAAGAGTTTTCGATGTATCCTTGGGGAGGATATTATACACGAGATGACAAAGGAGTTTTCCTGGCTAATTTTAAGCCTTTACGTGGTAATTATGTTGAAGATGGGGGCATTGCAACAATGAAAGTAGGAAGTTACGACCCCAATGAATATGGTATTTACGACATGTCGGGGAACGTAGCAGAATGGACAGAAACTGCATATGATGAGGCTGGATATAATTACTTTGGCGATTTAAATCCAACCTTTACATACAATGCACGTGCCGATGAACCTCCGGTAATGAAACGTAAAGTAATTCGCGGTGGATCATGGAAGGACATTGCTTCATTTGTTCAGGTTTCAACACGAAACTATGAATACCAGGATACAACAAAATCATACATCGGATTTCGTTGTGTTCGCTCAACTTTTGGACAAGATTTTAAATGATAATTTACTTAACCTTTATAAACGAAATAAGATGAATATTGGAGAATTGATTAAAACAAAACGATGGAAAGTTTTCATGGGCTATGTTTATGGATGGGGTGCAGCAATTGTTATGATTGGAGCTTTGTTTAAACTTGAACATTTAAAATTTTCGGGCATATTACTCGCTACTGGTTTAATAACTGAAGCTTTTATCTTCTTTTTATCGGCTTTTGAACCACCTTTGGACATGCCGGATTGGGGTAAAGTATATCCTGAGCTAAGTGAGGAATATGAACTTGACAATTTCGAAGAATTGGGCAAGAAGAATAAAACCGGGTTTAATGATTTATTTGCAAATAATGAATTAACTCCTGAACTTCTTGATCAAGTTGGAAAAGGATTAACTAACTTAAGCAACACGGCGAAAGGTATTAGCGATATTTCAACTGCTACACTTGCCACCGACATGTACGTTAAAAACCTTGGTTCAGCTTCAGAATCAATGAATAATCTTGCTGAGATAAACAATAGGGCAAATGCCGGTATTGATAAATCTGTAGGATCACTTATTGAATCATATTCGTCAACAGCTCAGAAAATTTCGGAATCTGGAATTCAGGCAATTGAAAGTATGAATAAAAGTGGTGAGAAATTTTCTGCAATTATTAATGAAACAAGTAAGAAACTTGCTGAAAGCTATGGCGATGCAGGAAATACAGTTGTATCTGAAATCGAAGTTATAAAAGATAGCTCAAAACAATATTCAGCTAATCTTCAAAGGCTTAATGGAAATTTGACCGCCTTGAATTCAAGCTTTGAATCTCAGTTAAAAGGTACTGAGGAACAATTTAAAGTGAGTCAGGCCTTTAATAAGGATTTAACAACTATGAGCAATATTCTGGTTTCTTCAGTTGAAGAACTGAAAAAATACAAAGAGAATGCTGAGATGCTTAACAAGAATCTTGAATCATTGAATACCATTTATGGAAACATGCTTGGAGCAATGAGTTATAAAAAATAATACTTCTAGAACAAGATTATGGGTGCAAAAAATTGCCCGGAAACCCCGAGGCAAAAAATGATAAATATGATGTACATTGTGCTAACTGCTATGTTGGCGCTTAATGTTGCATCAGAGGTTCTTGAGGCATTCAGGTTAATCGACTCAAGCCTGATTCATACACTTGGTGCTGTTGATATGAAGAACCAGCAGATTTATTCCTCATTCGAGCAAGCTTATCTCGAGAATCCGACAAAAGTTCAGGAATGGAAACAAAAGGCTGATGAAGCTAAACGTATATCTAAAGACCTGAATGACTACATTTCGAATTTGAAGGAAGAACTTGTAATTTATTCTGGAAGTGAATTGGTTGGACCGGATAATCCTTATAATCCTGGAACATTTAACTTAGTAACTTCGAAGGGAGATACTTTGGAAATTAAAAAGGAGGATGATTTGAACGGAACATCCGAATTTATGATCAAACAAAAACATGCTGAAGAGCTTAGAGCCAAAATTAATACAACCAAAAACGAATTATTGGCACTCATCGATGACGATGAGGTAGAATTGAAAGAGTCTGTTATGAGTGCTTTGGAAATTGCAGATCCTTCGGGAAGCGCATTGAAAGCAAGTGATAAGAAAACATGGGAATCACTTCATTTCGAAAATACTCCAATGGCTGCAATTCTTACAGTTCTTTCAAAAATACAAATTGATGTTAAAAACTCTGAAGCGAATGTGATCAATTACCTGTATTCTCAAATTGATGCGGGGTCATTCAAATTTAATAAATTAGGCGCAAGGGTTATTGCTAACTCAAACATTGTTTTTCAGGGAGAACCATATATTGCAGAGGTTTTTTTGGCAGCAGAAGATACTACACAGCAACCTCAGATTTTTATTAATGGAAAAGCTGCGGTGGTTTCTGACGGTAAAGCAGTTTATAATGTTCCGACAAATGATGCCGGTGTTTTTAAATGGAGTGGTTTAATTAAATATAAAACTCCTGACGGTATTTTTAAAGATTATAAATTTGAACAGGAATACCAGGTTACAAAGCCGGGAATTACGATGTCTGCAACCCGAATGAATGTATTCTACAAGGGGCTTGATAATCCGTTTGATATTGCCAGTGGAATTCCAAAAGAAGATTTGGAAGTTCAAATGACCAATGGAAAAGTTTCAAAATCAGGTAGTGCTTTTATTGTCAGACCTGCTGAACTTGATGAGCAGGGAAGACGCACGAAGGTTAGCGTTTATGCAAATATCAACGGTTCCAGAAAATTGGTTGGAACTACCCAATGGAGAGTAAAAAAAGTTCCCAATCCAGTTGCTCAGGTTGCAGGATTGGCAGGAGGTGATATTCGAAGAGAAAGATTACAAGTTGAAGATGGTGTAATGGCGGTTCTTGTAGATTTTGATTTTGATTTTAAATATAAAGTAACAGGATTTGAGGTTCAAACTACAATAGCAGGGGGTTACGTCGATATTAAACCTTCAAATTCAAATCGTTTTACAACCGAACAAAAGGAACAGTTAAAAAGAGTTCAGCTGGGAAGTATTGTATATATAAGTAATATTACAGCAGTTGGAGATGACGGGAGTACCGTAAATCTCGATCCAATATCATTCAAAGTACGTTAATTATGAAGAAGTTAGTTGCATGTTTAGGAGTATTTGTTTTCGTTCTGGCACTTTCAGGAAAACATTCACAGGCTCAAATTGTAAATGGGGCATTTAAGCGCACTGATATTATTCAGAAAAAACCAATGCCTTTGCCAGCAGTTCGCGAAGCTGATGTGTTTTGGTCGCAAAAACTATGGCGGATTATAGATTTGCGAGAAAAAATGAATCAGCGCTTATATTATCCTACAGTTGAAATTGAAGGAAAAATGAATTTAATTTCCTTATTGCTAAGTGGTATTGAGAATGGTCAATTAACACCTTACGATGCTAGTTTAGATGATGATTTTAAAGTGCCAATGTCATACGAACAGGTTAAGGCATCGTTTGGAGCGGAAGCAACAACTGAAGAGAAAATAGATTTCGATACAGGAGAACGAACAATGGTTGTTATCCAGGGCGAAATAAGACCAAATGATATTAAGCAATATCTCATTAAAGAAGAATGGTATTTCGACAAACAAAACTCAACTTTGAATGTACGTATTATTGGAATTTGCCCAATACGTGAGTTTGTTAGGCCCGGCGATTCTCCGGATCAAGTTCAGCGTCAGAAACTATTTTGGATCTATTATCCTGAGGCAAGGCCATTATTATCAACCAATATTGTGCTAAACCCTTATAATCCGGCAAAGCAAGTGTCATTCGATGACTTGTTTATTAAAAGAACATTTAACAGTTATAT
>JBFFMG010000148.1:0-8459 GCA_041554215.1 Labilibaculum sp. | reverse complement strand
TTTAAATAGAATTGATGAAACAATTGTTTTTACACCGCTCGATCGCGAAGAGGTGAAGCAAATTGTTCGTTTGCAATTCGAAATGGTAAAGAGCATGCTTTTGAAGAATGTGATTACTATTGAATTGAGCGAATCTGCGGTAAATTATCTTGGAAATGCAGGTTTCGATCCTCAATTTGGAGCAAGACCAATAAAACGAGTATTGCAAAGAGAGGTTCTTAATGAACTTTCGAAACAAATTTTAGCGGAAAGCATTGCTTCCAATCAGGGGATTTTAATTGATACAGAAGATGGAAAACTTGTTTTTCGAAATGTTAAGAGGAAGTAGTAAACTTTATTAGTTTTTGCTTTAATTGGTAATTAAATAATTTTCGCTTGCGAATTAGTTTTAAAACCTGTATGAAATATTTCATGCAGGTTTTTTTATCTATGGATGCTATTTCAAACCATTGCGGAGATTTTTTACTGCTTTTCAGGTACAATTTTTATAAATTGGGAATTAATTCAATTTCTTTGCTACTTGATAAATTTTGAAAACTAGTATTGTAACTCTAAAATTAGGAACAAATGTCTTCGATCGAATTAAAAGCTAAATGGCTTGAAAACTATAAAACGGCACCAGCCCAATTGGAAAAAATGGGTGAAATTAATGGCTTAATTAGTGCTTTTAATGCCAATGTTGATGCAGTAATTAAGGTGAATGGTAAGGGAATTCAAAATCTAATAGTAGAGAATAATCTGAATACAGATTCGATTCTAGCAGAAGGAGAGACAAGCATCCGTTCCAACGAAGATGCAATACGTGGTTTTCTGAATTGTTTTAAAAATGGAATTGCCGAAGAATGGTTGATAGAAGATGTTGAAGTTTTTGAATGGCTGAACAAAAATGTTGGCTACGACAAACTGCAAATGGGTGGTCAAGGCGGTATTGTTGCAAATGTGATGGCTGTTTGTGGTGTGAATTCAGTTTATGTGCATTGTGCATCTGCACCTAAAGATCAATCTAAATTGTTTTTAGATTTGCCTAATTTATTAACAAACGATGAAAATGGTGAAATTCAACAAGCCTCAAAAGTCGATCGTGCTTCTGATTTAGCATTGATTCATTGGATTATTGAATTTGATAAGGGAGATTCAATCACTTTGAATGGTGAAACTTTTGTTTGTCCAAAGGCGAATCGTTTTATTGCTACTTACGATCCATTGAATTTTAAATTGCATATCGACGAGAATTTTGCAAACAGAATGTCGCAAAATGATATCAATCCAGAATATATAATTCTTTCTGGTTATCAAATGCTTCATGAAACTCTTCATGATGGAACCAAAGGAACTAAACGAATCGACTTTTCAAAGGGCATGATCGCAAAATGGAGAGAATCTTGTCCTGAAAGCTTATTGCATCTTGAAGTTGCATCAACTCAGGATAAAGTAATTCGTAAATATTTAATTGACAGTTTGGTTGAAAGTGTTGATAGCTTAGGTTTTAATGAACGGGAATTAATCGATATTTTAGAAGTGATAGGTGAGGACGAATTGGCCCAGAAATGTGAGGAAAATACCAATAGTTCGAATCTATTTGAAGGGATGCTGAAGATTTATGAATATACCAAATGCTCCAGAATGCAACTTCATATGTTTGGTTTGTATCTAACTCTACAGGTAAAAGGATTCAAAGTTTCGCCCACTCAGAATAGAAATGGAATGCAGTTGGCTGCAACGGTAGCAGCGGCAAAAGCAGGTACAGGTTCAATTGATAAAAAAGAGGTTTTGCTTTGGGCGAAAGATCTTACAGTTTCGGAAGTTGGCCTAAAGGAATTGGCAGATTTACAGAATACTGTTGCCAATCATTTTGGTGAAAATCAGCTTTTAGAAACAGGAATATTCAGCAATGAGAAATTGGATATTATTGCTGTTCCAACTATCTTAATTGATAAACCAGTTACATTAGTTGGAATGGGAGATACCATATCTTCTGTATCATTAGTTGGTGCTCGTTAGAGGCGAAGGAAATAGGATGTAAAGGGAGGAAATGAAAACATCAGATTTTATTTCCTCCCTTTTTTATCACATAGCAAAGCCCCGATATGGTACTTTCGGGGCTTACTGATGAACTACTTGTGTGGAATAGTTCCTACTACACTAATCTAAATCACTAACTAACTAACTAATCTATACTTTATCATATTATCAAAATGAGTCGGTATTGCTCATCGAATAGGGAACATATTTAGGATCGCTTCCCCATGTTTTATTTGGTCTTGGCCCCATATCTAAAACCAGTTTTGCTCCGTCAATAATTTCCGAATGCTTAAAATAAGGGCCTTTTAATTCTTTGCCATTCAAACTTGCCGATTGAATGTATTTATTTTCTGCAGAGCAATTGTTTGCAATAATTTGCAGTTGTTTGCCATTTGCTAAATCAATTGTAATTTCCTTAAATATCGGACTGCCAACATTGTATTCAGGAACACCGGGTGTAACTGGATAAAATCCCATAGCCGAAAACACATAAAATGCTGATAATCCACCACCATCTTCATCACCACAAATTCCGAAAGGAGAATTGGTGAACCAAACTTCCATAAGGGAACGAATTCGTTTTTGAGTTTTCCACGGCGCTCCTGAATAGTTATACAAGTAGGGAATGTGTAAACTTGGTTCATTTCCCATTACAAATTGTCCGGTTAAACCCGTTGCATCCGGGAAAATATCCCAATAATCCCATTTAGGAATTCCGAATGGTTCAACAAATAACTGATCAAGTTTCGTGTTGAATGCATTATTTCCGCCCATTAATTTTATCAAACCGGCAATATCATGCTGAATATCCCAAGTGTAAGTCCATGAATTGTTTTCAGCAAAATAGGCTCGACCACCTAAACCGCCGGATAATTTTGGATCGAAGGGTCTAATCCATTCTCCATCAGATGATTTTGGCGCCATGAAGCCTATTTCAGAATCAAAATGGTTCTTGTAATTATTTGATTTTTTTGAAAAAAGCTGATAATCGTTTTCTCGGTTTAATTCTTTTGCCAATTGAGAAATACACCAATCGTCGTAACTATGACCTAGTGTTAAGGCCACTGCTTGTCTTTTTTCCCAATGGTGAACTTCTTTCACCCATTCTTTTTCTCCTGGCTTTAAGGCTGGGAAAAAGCCATTGTCATGATAAAACGAATCCAGTTCTGTTGCTGGACCATTTTTCCATGGCAGCATGGTCGCTTCCAATTCATTCTTTTTTAAGCCTTCGAAGGCTTTTTCGATGTCAAATCCTCTTATTCCTTTAAAATAAGCATCCGTAATAATCGAAGAGGCATGATTTCCATTCATGCAAGTGTGGTCTCCTGTAAATAAAGGAAAGGATGGCATCCAACCACTTTGCTCAAACATCTTAATGTAAGAGTTAATCTTTTTGGTTTGATTTTCTGGTTCAATTAAGCACATTAATGGGTGCGTAGCTCTGTAGGTATCCCAAACCCAATCATCAACGAAAAAGTCAATGCCATTATCGGTATGTATTTGTTGGTCGTAATTGCTAAAGTATTTGCCGTTTTCAGATATGTTAACCATTCTTTCGTAGCAACGATATAAGGCTGTGTAGAAAACTGTTTTTTGATCTTCACTTCCCCCTTTTACAAGTATTTTACTCAGAGTATTATTCCATATCTGTTTGTGAGATTCTTTGTGTTGATCGAAATCCCAATTAGGCATTTCATCTTCTAAGTGTTTTTCAGCCTCTTCAGTTGAAATGTAAGAGATCGCTATTTTAAGATGTAATGCATTTGATGTGTTGTCAAACTTTAAAAATATTCCGTTTTTATCTCCCGAAATATTTTTGTTCTTGTTTTGTAAGCCATTTGAGTCGAACGTTCCGTAATTAGATGCAGTTTGATCGAATTTTACTGCGAAATATACTTTTACCGGATGCTCAAGATCCAGACCATCAACAGCAGAAATTACATCAAATCCTGTAACTATATTCTTTTTTGTGGAGATTTTAAATTCACCGATATTTCTACATTGTAAGTATAAATTGGCTGGAGTATCGTTTGTAAAAGTGAATCTTGAATGCGAAACGTGCTCACTTGCAGTTAATTCCATTGTGATGTTCGACTCTTCCAGTAAAACTGAGTAATAGTAAGGACTTACAGTCTCTTGATCATGATCGTAAGCCGATTCCCAGTCTTTTGGTTGGTTGGAAGTTGGATTTTGAGAAATCATAAATTTCCCAATTATTCCCTTTCGGTGAGAAACAATTGAAAAAGGAAAGTGCGAGATTTTTTCACTTTGATAACCGTTTGGCTCCTTGGATATGCGCATCATGCTGTTAGGAAGATGTACCAAGGGAATTGTTGGCTCAAGCATGTGACCAATGCCTCCAATATTTGGATTCACGTAATCAACAATATTCTTTTGCGCAAATAGAGTAAAAGAAATAAATAGAGAGAGTAGTAAGCTTATTTTTTTCATGTAAAAGTATTCTGAGATTACCTATTTCAAGCAAAACTATAACAAGGCAATTAATTTTAATTTAATTGTGGATTAACTTGGGGAATTAAATTATTAATCAGTATTAATTGTTTTTTTTTTGTTGCTTGTTTGTGAGTAAGTTGTACACTTTATTTGTAGTGATAGTATTTTTTTATAAAAACTTTAGTTTTGAGCTACAATAGAAAAGGAATGCTTATTGTTTTTTTTAATTACGAATTATCACAAAGTTTAATTGGGTTATTTATGGAGATAAGGGGTCTGAAACTACATTTTCATTCTCTTTTTATGAAAATTATGAACTTCTAGATGAAAAACTCCTGAAAACGTTTGCGTAATTCAATTATTTACGCTTATATTGTGAATTCTTTGTGATAAAAACGAAAAATACCATTTGTAATCGCATTGAGTCATACTTTTTTTACTCACTAATTATTTGGTGAGATCTTACTAACCACTAACTAATCACTAACAATCAGATCCTGCTTATTCTAAATAAGCAGGATCTTTTTTTATCCTTTTATTTCAAATTACCTTTAGTTCATAATTCTAAAATTTTAATGCTAAAGTCTTTTTAGGAGAGGAAAGGGTAATGGAATTCGATTAAAATTTGAATTTTAGGAATGAAATGATATTTATTAAACAGAATTAGAAGATCTATAAATACTTACGATATTTAGGAAGGGGAATAACAGGCTGATTTGCAATCGTTTCCAGTGGGTGTTTTATAACACGCCAAGATGTGATTAAAAATACGCGAAAGTGCTTTGATTTGAATCGAAAGACATTAAAATTTGCAGAAGTAAATAATTGATAACACACACAACTTTTTAACAAATAACTACTAACAATGACACCCAAGTTTAAAGCGCAAGCCGGAACTTTTGAATCAAGCGATATCATGATTCTAATTGAGCCTCTTGAAAAAGATTCTGGTCGCAAAGTTGATATTTCTTCAACTGTAATACTTCAGTTCGAAGATGATATTAAAGCTACTATAAACCAAGTGCTTGATAAACTTCAGATTGAAGATTTGCATCTTATTGCTAAAGATAAAGGTGCACTTACACAGACTATTGAAGCTCGAGTTGAAACAGCAGTTAAACGATCTTTAGGTATTCAGGAGGGGACAATGTAATGGCAAAGAGAAAAAGACGATCAATGTTATACATTCCGGGTAACAATCCGGCAATGATTCAGCAAGCAGGTGTTTATGGTTGCGATGCTGTACTGCTCGATTTGGAAGATGCAGTAGCTTTAAACCAAAAAGATGCTGCTAGAATTTTAGTTCGTAACATGCTTAAAACAGTTAATTTTTATGATACTGAAGTATGCGTTCGAGTAAATAATTTCCATACTCCGTTTGGATTAACCGATTTGGAGGAAATTGTTCCTTTGCAACCTGATAATATTCGTTTCCCTAAAACGGAAACTGTTGCAGATGTTAAGGAATTTATGAAAGAAGTTCGACGCATTGAAAAGGAGCATGGAATTAAAGATCCAAAAATGACGATTCATGTGATGATTGAAACAGCTAAAGGTGTTGCAAATGTTTACGATATCGCTGCTTCTGATCCACGAATTGATGCAATAACTATCGGGGGACAGGATTTAACTGCCGATATGGGAATTATAAAAACTCCCGATGGAGTAGGAATTGACTATGCTCGTAAAAGAATAGTAATGGCTGGAAAGGCTAACGATTTAGACGTTTTAGATACTATTTTTGCGGATGTGAACGATGATGAAGGCTTGCGTGAAGAAACAGAGTACATTAAAAAAATTGGTTTTGCAGGTAAGGCTCTTATAAATCCACGTCAGGTTGACGTTGTACATGATGTGTTTAACCCAACTGAAAATGAGGTTCGTAAAGCATATCGTGTTTATTCTGAGTTTATTAAAAATAAAAAGGCAGGTATTGGAGTTTTTGCAATTGATGGTAAAATGGTAGATGCTCCTGTTGTACAGAGAGCAATTACAGTTTTGGAATATGCCAAAATAGATTTGAAAGAAATTGAAAAAAATGCTGGTTAATTTTTAAGCTTGGATTTAAAACGTAGACAAATGAAAAATGCAATAGGAGTTGAAATTCCTGAATATATAGAAGGCCTTGGGAAACTTGAACCTTTCCAGGGAGTTTGGAGCAGTATAATTGAAGATGAAGTTCCGGTAACAAATATTTCCCGAACCTTAAAAGCTAAGAAACCTCACACTTCAAAGCTTTGTAAAAATTTAGAGGACGCTATAAAAAAATGTAAGCCATTCGATGGAATGACAGTTACTTGTCATCACCATTTAAGAGGTGGAGATGGTGTGCTGATGCAAACCATACAAATTCTCGATGAGATGGGAATTAAAGACATTACCTTAGCTTCTTCTTCATTAACATCTGCTCACGATGGATTAGTTCCTTACGTTGAAAAAGGAATGATTACGCGCATATTCACTTCGGGTATTAGAGGCGCTTTAGGAGATGCAATCTCGATTGGGAAATTGAAATACCCAGCAATAATTCATTCACATGGTGGACGTGTTCGTGATTTTTTAACTGGCAGAATTAAACCCGATTTATCTGTTTTGGCCGCTTCTGCTGCTGATGAAGAAGGAAATGCAACAGGTGCTCATGGCCCTTCTGCATTTGGATCAATGGGATATGCCGATATTGATGCCAGATATTCTCGAAATGTAATTATCGTTACCGATAATTTGGTGGAATATCCTTGTATTCCTTCTACGGTTCGTCAGCATTTTATCGATTATGTAGTAAAAGTTGATAGTATTGGTGATGCAACAAAGATTGCTTCGGGTACAACTCGTATTACGAATTCACCAATGGATTTACGTATTGCACGAATCGCAGCAACTGTAATTGAACATTCTGGCTTGTTTAAAAATGGAATGTCGTTTCAGGTAGGTGCCGGTGGAGCTTCTCTTGCTGTTGCTAAATTTCTTCGTGAAGATATGAAGCGCAAGGAAATAAAAGGTAGCTTCATGATTGGTGGTGTTACATCTTACGGTGTGGATATGTTGAACGAAGGTTTATTTCATTCAATTTTCGATGTTCAGTCTTTCGATGCCGCAGTTAGTACCTCTGTATTAAATAACCCAAATCATATAGAAATTTCTTGTGATCAGTATGCGAATCCGAATAACTGTGGATCCATGACTAATAAATTGGATGTTGTAGTTTTAGGTGCGCTGGAAGTGGATGTTGATTTCAATGTAAATGTAATCACTGGTTCTTCAGGAGAAATTAGAGGAGCTTCAGGGGGGCACTCCGATACTGCTTCGGGAGCGAACTTAACAGTTGTTGTTTGTCCTGCTTTTCGTGGCAGATTGCCAATTGTAAAAGATCGTGTACATACGGTAGTAACTCCAGGCGAAAGTGTTGATGTAATTGTAACAGAAAGAGGTGTTTGTGTTAATCCATCGAAACCAAATCTGGCTGCAGCTCTTAAAAAGGCAGGCTTGAAAGTTATTGATATTCGTGCTTTGAAAGAGGAAGTAGAAGGCATGACTGGTATTCCTGCTGAAAAACAATTAGGCGATAAAATTGTTGCTTTGGTTGAATATCGAGATGGGACAATTATAGATGTTATTTATAATGTATTGAATCTCTCATAATTAGAGGCTCTATTATAATATTAGTAGTATACACCCTAATTGTTTTTAACTTTTAGGGTGTATTTATAAATAGGAACAGATTCAAATGGAAATTGTTATTAAAGAGATTTTAGAAGCTAAGGAGATACGAGCAAAGGAAAGATTGAAGATAACTGAGCTTGGTGACATTTCTATTAGTCTAAGTGTAAACATTCCTGGCGCTCCAAAATCGAATAATCAGATAAAATTGTTTTTTTTTGAGTGCTTATCCAATTTAAAGCGTTTTTTACTTTCTCATCGAATTATTATTGATGAAAATAGAGAAGTTATTCAGTCTGATGCAGCAGGTGATTTTTATTTGGTAC
>JBFFMG010000147.1:0-8480 GCA_041554215.1 Labilibaculum sp. | reverse complement strand
GATTTGGTTGCAAGAATGGGCTATCAAACAGAAGATTACAGAGAATTGTACTCTGCTGAATATCATATTGGAAAAACGGCTCACGATAATTTGTCGGAATATCGTCGACGTTCTCCGGCTTGGAATACTCATAAATTCCAAAACACGCCATTACTGATTCATACCAATACTAATGATGATGATGTTAATGTTCTGGAAGTTGAACATCTAATTAAGTCTTTAAAGGCAGATGGAAAGCAATTTGAATATGAAATATTTCAGGATGTACCAGGAGGACATTCTTTTGATAGGATGGATACTAAAAAGGCTAAGGAAATTAGAGTGAAGATTTATCAATTTCTGGCAAAACAATTGAAACCAAATCAACCAATAAATACGGTAAAGGAATTGCAAAAAGCAGGATATCGCTTTTAAGGGAAATTAAATCGAAAAGAGCTTGTTCAAACTGGACAAGCTCTTTTGAGTTATTGTAGCATTTTTTAATGCTCTGTTTCTTGAAATAAGCCTTGTTTTAAATTTTTAAGGAGTGTCTTTTTAACTTTACGTGGTTTTTCAGTGCTAATTTTTTCCAAAGCATCAAGTGCTAAACTTCCAATTTCGAATAGGCCAACAGGGTTTTTATCGTAGTTATAACTTCCAATTACATATTCTAATTTTGATTTTAGTTCATTATAAGCTTCGTTTCCTGGTTTGTTCAAACAATCTAATGCCTCAATGCAAGCATCTCTAAGTTTCTCATCTTTAATACTCATAGCTTCTGGGTTAATTAGTTAATATCTATCTAATTTACAAAATCCTTAATTTAATTGAGTTATTAATATGTTAGCTTTTTGTGTTTAATTTGTGTAGCTCGGTATTTATCATGTCGAAATTGTTTTCACGTTTAACCAAAATCGATTGCGTAGGTGAGGAGTGTGTGCTGTGTGTCGATTTGTGTATTTTTTACGTTTTGTTATCTGTTATTTAAACCTATGCCATCGTTTAGTAAAGAAATTATTTTTTGAATTCGGCTGCACTTGGTCGATTCACGATTGTATGATTTTGTAGTTTGCTGGTACTACAATTTACGAATAAATTACAAAAAGAAAAAGCACGGCTAATAGCCATGCTTTCCCTCAATAGATGCCTTCATTTTATTTATTATAATGGAATATTGCCATGTTTTTTAGGTGGGTTTTGTTCACTTTTGTTGGCACACATTTCCAATGCCTGAATCAACTTGTAACGGGTTTGTTTAGGATAAATAATTTCATCAATATAGCCTAATTCTGCCGCTTTGTATGGGTTTGCAAACTTATCTCGGTAGTCTTCAATTGCATCAGCTCTTTCCGAATCTGTAAGTCCTTTGTGCATGATGTTAACTGCACCTTCGGCACCCATAACTGCAATTTCGCCAGTAGGATATGAGTAGTTAATATCTGCTCCGATATGTTTCGACGCCATTACATCGTAGGCTCCGCCGTATGCTTTACGGGTAATTAAGGTAATCTTTGGAACAGTAGCTTCGGCAAAAGCGTATAATAATTTTGTACCGTGCTTAATTATTCCCCCAAACTCCTGTGCAGTTCCTGGAAGAAATCCGGGCACATCCACGAAAGTGATCAATGGAATGTTAAAAGCATCGCAGAAACGCACAAACCTGGCAGCTTTAACCGAACTGTTGATATCCAACACACCAGCCATAAAAGCTGGATTATTAGCAACAATCCCTACTGGTTTTCCTCCTAATCTACCAAAGCCAATGCATATGTTTTGAGCATAGAGTGGCATCACCTCAAAAAAGTTGTGATCATCCACTGCGGTTTCAATTATATCTTTAATATTGTATGGTTTGTTTGGATCAACTGGTACAATTGTTTGCAATTTTTCATCTTCACGATGGATATTGTCTGTGCAAGGTTTTGTTGGTGGATCTTCCATGTTGTTTGATGGAAGATAGCCAATTAGCTCACGGAGCATCATCATCGCTTGTTCGTCATTATCAGCAGTAAAATGTGCAACGCCACTTTTCGAGTTATGAGTTATTGCTCCACCCAGTTCTTCTTTGCTAACTTCCTCGTGAGTTACTGTTCTGATAACATCGGGTCCGGTTACAAACATGTAGCTCGTATCCTTCACCATCAATATAAAATCGGTAAGTGCAGGAGAGTAAACAGCACCGCCGGCACAAGGTCCCATAATTGCTGAAATTTGTGGGATAACGCCTGAACCTCTAACATTTTGGTAAAAAATATCAGCATATCCTGCAAGACTATGCACACCTTCCTGAATTCTAGCACCACCAGAATCGTTCAACCCAATAATGGGCGCTCCCATTTTCATAGCTAATTTGGTGATTTTAACGATTTTATCAGCATTGGCACTACTCAATGAACCCCCAAAAACGGTAAAGTCCTGAGCAAAAACATAAACCAAACGACTGTCAATTTTACCATAGCCACAAACAACACCATCACCAAGAATTTTATTTTTTTCCATGCCAAAATCGGTAGAACGATGGGTTACCATTTTATCTACTTCCACGAAAGTTTCGGGATCTAAAAGATCATGGATTCGTTCTCGGGCTGTTTTTTTACCAGCAGCATGATGCTTGGCAATACGATCTAGTCCACCGCCAAGTTCAGCAGCATTGTTTAGTTCTTCAAATTTTTTGATTTTATCTTCAAGTGTCAACATTTTCTTTTAATTATAAATTTTCATTAAAAATTATGAATGTCTTATTTAAGTTAGGGAAATTCATAATCAATAACTCATAATTGTTAATTTGTATTTTTAATTAGTCAATAAACACTAGTGGTTGATTTCCGTCAATAATATCTTCTTCATGAACAAAGATTTCTCTTACAATTCCATCTTTCATGGCTTTGTATTCACTTTCCATTTTCATGGCCGATATAATGATCACTGTGTCTCCTTTTTTAACTTCACCGCCTAGTTTAACAGGTATTTTTACAACTTTACCTGGCATTGGAGAGGTGATTGTACTCTCTCCTGTTTCCAGATTATTTGAATTTCGTGCGAGTAAATATTTGGTTTCTGCATCAATAATTTCCGCATCATACGAATGGTAAAAAGTGTTTACAGAATATTTCTTTGGAGAATCGGTTTCAATTAATTCCACATTAAAGGAACGTCCTTTGTATAGTACCGAGTAAACGCCATTTTCAACTTGTTGCATGTCCAAATCATACTCCTTATTGTCGACCATTACTTTGATCAGATTTCCTTCCTCGGCTAAAAGTTCAACTTTAGCCAAACGCTCGCCCAATTTTATTTCAATTGCCATCTTATTATTTTTTGGTTGATCCTTTAATTTTCACTTGCTCTATACATTCCTCTTCTTCTTCCAAATTCTTTCCACTTGCTGTTCAGTGATGATTTTGGACAAATTTGAGTGTTTTTAAGTTTGTGGTGATAATCGATAAAGGCGGCGACTATGGCCAGATCTTCAAAAGATTGCTTTGACTCATCAGGTGCAAGCAGAAAATCTTCGTTGTTTTGAATAAAGTGAGTATCGTAGGTGCCGTTTCTAAAGTCAGGACAATCCATAATTTTTTCAAGATATTTTATAGAGGTTTTTACACCTGTAATTTTGTATTCGTATAGTGCTCGGCGCATTCTTTCGATTGCTTCTTCCCTTGTTCTTGCCCAAATTATTAATTTAGAGATCATTGGGTCGTAATGAATTGGAATTTCATACCCTTCATATACGTAGCCATCTGTTCGAACACCTAAGCCCATTGGTTCGGTGATGTGTGTAATTATCCCAGGACTAGGCATGAAGTTATTGTCGGTATCCTCGGCATAAATTCTGCATTCAATTGCGTGTCCGAATTGAAAAATATCCTCTTGTTTCATTTTTAATTCATGACCTTCTGCAATTAGAATTTGCTGTTTCACAAGATCGTAGCCTGTTACCCTTTCGGTGATAGGATGTTCAACTTGTAAGCGAGTATTCATTTCCAGGAAATAGTAATTGTGGTCATTATCTACTAAAAACTCTATTGTACCAGCTCCATGGTAATTAACTGCTTTAGCAGCTGCAACAGCATGTTCTCCCATTTGTGCTCTTAATTCAGGAGTCATTAACGGCGAAGGCGTTTCTTCCACAACTTTTTGATGTCGCCTCTGAACCGAGCATTCTCTTTCGCAAAGATGAATTACATTGCCATGTTTATCGCCTAAGATTTGAAACTCGATGTGATGAGGAGAGGAAATGTATTTTTCGATATACACTGCATCGTCGCCAAACGACGACATCGCTTCAGATTTGGCTGCTCTAAGAGCTTCCAAAATATTCTCTTCCTTGTCGACCATTCGCATTCCTTTTCCACCGCCACCAGCCGAAGCTTTAATCATTACGGGTAAACCAATTTCGCGAACGGTTTTAAGTATTGTCGACTCATCTTTAAGGTTTTCTTTGGTTCCGGGAACTACAGGAACACCACTGTTAATCATGGTTTTTCGGGCTGTAATTTTGTCTCCCATTGTCGCAATTACTTCGGGAGTTGGACCAATAAAAATGATTCCTTCTTTTTCGCAACGCTTTGAGAATTCGGCATTTTCACTTAAAAATCCATAGCCTGGATGAATAGCATCTGCTTTCACACATTTGGCAACTTCTATAATTTTATCAATATTTAAATAGCTTTCTGATGATGTTGCAGCTCCAATATGAATTGCCTGATCGGCATAACGAACATGCATGGAGGTCCGATCAACATCGGAATAAACAGCAACAGAAAGAATTCCCAATTCTCTACATGAGCGCATGACACGCAGAGCAATTTCTCCTCGATTTGCAACAAGGACTTTTGAAATCTTCTTGATCATATTTTGGTCTTCATTTAAAAAGCCTGTAACAGCTTTGTTTTTAATCAACTAATCCTTCTGATAGTTAGAGAAATATTTCCCCAAAAAGAATAACGCACAGCATAAATATGTTGTAGAACATTTAAATGTAATCAAAATTTCGAAGTTCTCAAGTAATTAAATATAAAGATGTGTCGATTTGTTAATCATAAAAGAGAATCTTGATGCACTATTGAAGTATCCTGTTAATCAGGTTGTTGTATTGGCTTAATGTAACAGTAATGGAGTTTCTTTTAAAAAAAAACTTGAAAATGGGTGAAAAACGCCAAGTATGTTGAAGAACAAGTATGGATTTTTTAAGAAATAGCTGAAATTAGAATAGGATAGAAGCTAAATAGGGTATTTTTAGGCAAAGTTTGCACGTAAAATCCTTGTAAAAGGAATTTTTTTTACTAAAATTAATTTTTTAATCCTTTTTTACTTCACCACCATATTCGAAACCAAGGCTTTCTATTTCTTTTTTTATGAGCTCTAGGTTGATGTTTTCGCCTTCAATTTGCAAAAGTTTTTGCTCTAGATTTACTTTGGCAGTTGTAATATTCTGTAAGGCACCAATGTGTTTTTCTACACTATTTTTACAATGATTACAACTCATTCCATTTACAATTACTAATTTATTATTAGTAACAGATTTAGTTTTGGTTTCTTTTAGCTTGTTTTTACCAGAAAGATATTTTTGCAAATATCCATTAAGTATGAGCAGAACTAATGAAATACTGCTTCCCCATTGCAACCATTTAGGAAGCATCCAATGTCCTTCATGAGCCCCCATATGATCATGCAAAGGCCCAATAGTAAACCATTCTCTTGGGAATACGTTATCAATTAATAGTCCAAAAATTAAAGCCCCGGCAATAATCGAAATAAGATAAGACCACATTGTTTTTTTTCCAAGTACTTTATTAAGTACGGTTATTGTTGCGGCATTGGTCGCCGGGCCAGCCATCAAGAAAACCAAAGCAGCGCCTGGAGAAATTCCCTTCATCATTAAAATAGCAGCTACAGGAACCGATGAGGTTGCACAAATGTAAAGTGGGATAGATGCAACAAGAATTACCAACATGCCAATAAAATCGTTGCCAATATAACTTGAGAAAAAATCATCTGGAATTAGTACTGAAATTACAGCAGCTAATAGAAGTCCAATAATCAACCACTTTGAAATGTCTTGCAGAAAATCTACAAAAGCATATTTAAACATCGTGTAAATTGGCGATTTTTTCTTTTTAGATTCTGTATTACAATCACCTTCACATCCACAGTTGGATTCTTTCTCGCTTGAGCAACAAGAATCAGAAGCTTGTGTTGGAATCTCTTTTTCATCGGTATCAATGTGATTTGTGAGTAATCCGCCTAATAATCCGGTTATTAATGCGATAAATGGACGAATAATTGCAAAAGGCAAACCCAGTAAAGAGTAAGTTACTAGAATTGAATCTACACCGGTTTGAGGAGTTGATATCAAAAAAGAAACAGAAGATCCTTTTGATGCACCACTCTTGTAAAATGAAATGCCGGTAGGAATTACTCCACATGAGCACAATGGAAGAGGAATGCCCAAGAGTGCAGCATACAAAACAGATTTACCATTTTTCTGACCCAAATATTTGTCAATAAATTTTTGAGGAAAAACTACTTTTAAGATTCCTGCAAATAAAAATCCTAGCATTAGGTAGGGTGACATCTCATTTAAGATATCTATAAAATCGATGAAAAATTGGTTGATATATTCCATTGTTGAGTTTCTCTAATTGACTGACTTTCTTTTATAAATTAGGTGCCGCGAAGCATTTTCAGATTCAAAAGTATTAAAATATTTGGATAAGTATATAAGGTTTATCAGTAATAAAGGACCTGAGTATCTAAAAATACCAACATGTAGGTATTTGGGTTTATTGAGACTTAGTCTAATTTAGCAGTCGAAATAATGCTTGATTTACGAGCGATACAAACAAAAACCTAATTGTTTTAAACTGATGAAAAAAGGATTACTATTTGTGGCGATGATTGCTGCTTTTTATTCAACTAAAGCTCAGGATATTCAGGAACCAAAAAGTATTGGGACAACTATTCTAGAAAGAGTTAAAGATGAGAAATTAAGTATTGGTGGATACGGAGAGGTTCATTACAATCAACAAGTAAGCGGGAATACGCGTTACAACGGGAATATGGATGTTCACCGAATGGTACTGTTTTTTGGTTATCAATTTAATGATAAAACTTCGTTTATAACCGAAATTGAATATGAACACGTTAAGGAATTGTACGTTGAACAAGCATTTTTGAATTATAATGTTCGTCCCAGTACAAGTTTGAGAGCAGGTTTAATGTTGGTGCCAATGGGTATTGTAAATGAATATCACGAACCAACAACCTTTAATGGTGTTGAACGTCCAAGTGTTGATAGTTACATTGTACCAACAACATGGCGCGAAATTGGAGTAGGAGTTAGCGGACGTGTGCCTTCTCTCCCTTTAAAATATCAAGTGTATGTAATGAATGGATTTAAAGGTTATAATGACGCTGGAGTACTTCGTGGTTCTGATGGGTTAAGAAAAGGTCGCCAGAAAGGTGCTGAATCTACATTTACATCTCCATCATTATCAGCTAAACTCGATTACTATGGAGTGAAAGGTTTAAATATTGGTATGGCCGGATATTTCGGTAAAACTCAATCATCTGCTTTTAATGGTTTAGATAAGAATGACGATTTTGCCGAAGCTGTAGCAGATTCAACCCGTGTTGGAATCAGTATGTTTGGTTTGGATGTGCGTTACAAGGTGAATGCTTTGCAATTAAAAGGTCAGTATATACATTCTTTCATTAGCGATGTAGCTGAGTATAATGATAAAACAGGTAAGGATCTTGGAAAGCAAATGCAAGGTTATTATTTAGAAGCAGGATATGATTTATTGAATGGTAAAGAACAGGCTTTGGTTCCATTTGTTCGCTACGAAAATTACAATACTCATCACCAAGTTGCTGGAAATATGACTGCCAACAAAGCATATGATCGTGAAGAAGTATTCTTTGGAGTAAGTTACCATTTGGCAAAAGGGGCTGTTGTAAAAGCTGATTATCAAATGTCGAAAGATGGTAATGATGATAAAAAGAATTTTGTGAATTTTGGTGTAGGCGTTTGGTTCTAAATCCAAAACAAATTAAAATATTTACTTCAAAGCATTTTGGGTTTCTAAGGTGCTTTGAAGTTTTTCAAGTAATGGAGATTGGTTGATGAAGAGATTGATAGATAGAATTAAGTTGATGCTTATTTTAGTTTTGATTGGTGGAACATTTGTTTCAAATGCCAATAGTTTTCCTAAATCAATACAGAAAAAGATTGATAAAGAAGTACAGAAGATTTTCCCTGTTGAAGGTTTGGAAATGGATGATTTTAACCATGAAAATTTGCATTCTTTTACCTGTGAAGGGATAAGAGATTTGCGTTTGAGTGCACTAAAAAATGCGGGACAGCTAATAGGTTTTGCATGTTTTGCATCTTCAAAAGGGAAAAATGATTTTTTTGATTATATGGTGGTCGTTAATGAGAAGCTAGAAATTCAAAAGGTTGTGGTTTTAATTTATCGATCTTCTTATGGAGGTGAGAT
>JBFFMG010000146.1:0-8523 GCA_041554215.1 Labilibaculum sp. | reverse complement strand
TTTACTTCTAAGTGATCTAAAAAGCTTACTTGGAATGATAAATTGGTACCAACGAATTATTTCGTAAGAATTAAAAATTGATTTTTCAAGCTCAGTCATCTCCTCTTCATCCTTAAAATCCAATAATTCTTTTAAGCTTATACTCCCTATAAAAAGAAGAGATTCGAATTCAGCAAACCAATTATCTACCAATTCGGAATACTTATCTGCCTGACTCATTATTTGCCCCTTAAATATTAAGTCGTCCTTCTTCTCCTCTGCCACTTCATCAAAATTGTCATTCCTTTCTGGCATTTCCATTCCCAAATCCTTGGCTGCTTGTTTTAATAACTCCATGCTTAACTGAAACATTTCATCCAAATTACCCATTGCTGAAGAAGCCTCTGAATTAGAAGAGTCAAGGTCTGGGACACCTTCCTCCATCATTTTATAATTAAGACAATTACTAGTAAAACTACACTTTTCACACCATCCGTCACAATAATTATAAATACCGGAAATAAGGTAAGGATTTTGGATTAGGGCAAAAAGTAAATCTTTATTCATATATAGTAAGGATCCTTTAATTGTAGATATAAAACAAACGCATTAATTCTACTATTGTAACAAAAAATTGTGATGATTCATAGTTGTTCTTCAATGTTTTATATAGAACACCTTTATTTCTATAGCATTTGTACTTAATACACACGCAATTGGTTTCAATTTATCATTATGATTTTCATACATAATCTTACGTAGTGTTATTAAACAAGGTAAATGAAAACAGTAAGGTGCTTATTAAAAGATAATTACAATTAAATTTGAAGACTTATAAAAACAAAAAAGCCACTAAAAAAGTGGCTTCGTGTTCTATAATTTTTCTTAAAACAATTAAACCATTCCAAGTTTTTTCATTTCAGCTACTAATAATTTCCTATTTTCATCCATCATTCTGCACATAGGAGATCTAAATTCTTCATCAAGTTTACTCATAATTGCCAAACCTGTTTTCACAGGAATTGGGTTCGACTCAATAAAACACAACTGAATAAGTCGCAGATATTTAAAATAAATTTCCTTAGATTTCACTAAATCTCCTTTTGATGCAGCATCCATCAATTCATGAAACTCCTTCGGGATTAAATTCGCTATCACGGAAATTACACCGTTAGCTCCCATACAAACTGCCTGAAAAGCCAAGGCATCATCACCAGAAAAAACCATAAAATCTGCAGGTTTATCTCTCAAAATGCAAGCCAATTGTTCCAAGTTACCAGAAGCTTCCTTTATTCCAACAATATTCTCAAATTCATTGGCCAATTCAACTACCAAATCAGCAGGAATATTACCCGCTGTTCGACCAGGAACATTATACAAAAGAATAGGCACGTTAACCGCTTTTGAAATTTGAGAAAAATAATTTTTCAGACCATTTCTAGTAGGCTTATTGTAATACGGAGATACTACCAATAGAGCATCAACACCAAGAGATTCTGCAAGACACGAATTTTCAATTGCTTCGGATGTTGAATTTGTGCCAGAACCAGCAATAACCGGTACTTGTTTGTTCACCTTATCAACCGTATGTTTAATTAGTTCTGCATACTCCTTCTTACTAAGAGTGGCTGCTTCCCCCGTAGTTCCACAAACTACGATTCCATCAGTTTCATTTTTCAAATGAAAATCAATCAAATTATCAAAAGCAGTATAATCAATACTACCATCAATATTAAAAGGTGTTACAATAGCAACAATAGATCCTTGCCAAGCTTTTTTCATTTATTTATACTCCTTGATTATAACTTGCAGACATCCGCAAGATTTGTTAACGGCTGCAAATATAGATTCTACAATAAAATGAACGAAATTTTTAGAAAATTTATTCAATAATTCTACATTCTGTTAATTTTTGAACATCTTTGCATAGTTTTTAAACACAAAATTCAATTCATGATAACAATTCCACAAGTTGTAGAAAAAATAGTTAGCTCACAACCCTTTTTAGCAGAAGCTTTGGTAGATGGTTTGATAAACATTTCTTCATTGGCTCGTAAAATTCAAGATCAGGTTGAGCAAAGTGTGAAAAAACCAGTTAAGATTGGTGCAATTATCATGGCACTTAACCGATTAGCTCCAAGTTTGGAAGTGAAAATTAACCCAGGATTAAAAGAAGTTATTACAAATGTAGGCGACATCATTGTTCGTTCTCAATTAGTTGACTTCACCTATAAAAACTCAAATACCCTTATTGAAAAACATACTGAATTGTTAAAATCTATTGGCCCAAATCAAGAGTTTTTTTACACAATGGTTCAAGGCGTTTTCGAATCTAACCTAGTGGTTAGCAATACACTAATGGAAAAAGTAGAAGAAGTATTTAGTAGTGAAATGTTAGTAAGCAAAAGTGAAAATTTATCATCTGTTACTTTAAAACTACCATCAACAAACAGCCAACAGCTTGGTTTTTATTACTTTATACTAAAAAATATTGCTTGGGCTGGTATCAATATTCGCGAAGTAATTTCAACGACTAATGAATTTACTTTAGTTGTGAATGACGCTGATATCGACAAGACCTTTTCTGTTTTGAAGAATATGGGGAAAAATTAATATTGAATGTATAGATATTGGAATGGCTGTTTTCAATAAAACAGCCATTTTTTTATTTCATATTATATCAAGCAACATTTTTTGTACTTCTTCCCACTTCCACAAAAACACAAATCATTTCTATTTAGTAAATTTTTCCGCTCTTTATTAACTTCTGGAACTTCTCCTGAAACATAAACCCAAGCTTCACACTCCCGCTTAAAAAAGGATCGCTCGTGCATTATTTGCATTTTCCCATCTTCCTTAAAACTCGCTTGAAATTCGACCCAGCCAATTGAATCTTTCTCACTTCCTTTTTCTGAGCTAATGATTTTTAATCCCAGCCATTCAACAGATTTAGCCCATTGCAGAATTTCTTCTTTCTGATGGGCAGGACATTTATCGGATGCATAAGTTTTTAAAATGTAATCAATATCAGCAAGAACAAAAGCTGAATACCTGCTTCGCATTAATTCTTCGGCCGTATTCGCTTTTCTTTTGCCTATATGAATAGCTCCACAACAATGATTATAATCTAAACCTTTACCACAAAAACAATTCTTACCCATTTTTATTTAGCTATATGATTTCTGAAAAAACTGATCCAATTTATCCAAATCCTGTTCGCCTATCAAAGTTAAAAATTTAGAAAAATGAGGAGTGGTACTTTCCAAAACATCTTTTATTTTAAACATGGCATTGAACTCTGTAATAAATTCAGCTCGCATATCAAAAGAACTTACCAAAGTCTCATAGAAAATTGCAAACAAACTTCCTTCAGACTGTAAGGTATTATCATCAATTGAAATCACCTTCATTAAATTCATTAATAAATCATAGTCTTTCAACTCGATAGCAACAGCAATCCCTTTTGTGAAATGAGCAAACAGAACTTGTAAGGATTCCTTATCATTGTACTCAGGAATGGGTACCGGAATAAATTTACAATCTTCGTAAACCTGCAATGCTTCGTCTTTTTTATTAACATTCAAAAGCATAAACGCTTTTACATTAGAAATGCACAAATAATAAAAATCACGATACTTATCAAAAGGCAAATCAATTAATGCCTGATCCAGAACCTTAATTCCATTGTTCATTGCTTCGTGAATTTTCTCTTTACCACGATTAAAAGAAAATTCAGCCATAAACTGCAAAGCCCAATTCAAACCATAAACCCATTTACCACTTGTAGAACAAGAAGTATAACCTTTACGATACTCTTCTCCTGCCTCATTCAATTCTCCAAAAAGAGAAAATGAAGCCGCACGCAGTTGCAGAACTTCCAAATAAAACCTAGCATCATCCTTAAGGAGTTCAACTGAATCATTATTTAAAAATTCACGAATCTTTTTTGGGTCTTTCGATTGAATCCCACTATTGTACATCTCAATAAGAGATTGATATATTTTTTCTTTTTCCTTCATAATTAAATTTTAGTATTTGTTCTTATTTTTTGAACAAAGCCAAGTGATATTAAACAAAGAATTGCGCCAGCCACAAACGGAATTCGCCAATTAACCATCCATAACAAACCTCCAACAACAGGAATAACAACAGCAGATATGTGATTAATGGTAAATCCTACTGCCATTGACGGAGCAATATCTTTCGCATCACCCGTTTTTTGAAAATAGGTGTTTATTCCCATCGAAAATCCAAAAAAGATATGATCAAGAATGTAAAGTCCTGCTACAACGAGAGCATTTTCGATATAAGCATATCCTAAAAACACGAAAATCAATCCAATATATTCTAAGGACAACATTTTTCGCTCGCCATACCTATTGATTCCCTTTGCTATCATTGGCGATACAAAGTAGGCGATGACATTATTTATTACAAATAAAATAGCTACATCCTGAACGGTGTAATGATATTTTTGCACCAACATAAAAACAGCAAATACAACAAAAATTTGACGACGGGCACCACTCAGAAAATTTAGGATATAGAAAAGCCAGTATCTTTTTCTCACAACCATTCCCTTATTTTGAGGAAGAATATCTTTATCTACCGGATCCCAAAAAAATGCCCAAACTCCTAAACAAAAAACAACTACACCAATCAGAATAAAACTTGCCTGCAAGGAAATAAAATGAGCAATTCCAAAAACAAAAGCTCCCATACTAATATTCGCGATAGCCGACCAACTCCTTTGTTTAGCAAACACATAGGGTGCTTGTTCTATTGTAAAATACTGAAGCGTAAGTGATTTATTTGTTGTCTCGAAATAATGAAAACCGACAGACATAATTACCGTAGTAATTATTAATCCTAAAAATGAAGGGAAAAATCCTGTTAAAGCAACTCCTAAACCAACAAATAAAACTGATAATGCCGACAAACGATGTTCTTTAATCACCAACAATAAATACACTACTAAAAGAGCCAAGAAACCAGGGATTTCCCGTATGGATTGAATCACTCCAACCTGAAATCCATTAATGCCAACTTCCTCTACCGCAAAATTGTTGAATAATGTTCTCCAACCCTGATGTCCTGCTGTGGCTGCGATAACCAACAACATCAGATATTGAAACATTATATTCTTTTTAAGCTCTTTAGTCATCTGTAATATCTTTCAAAAATTGAACGCCAAAGGTACAAAATTGTTATGAATGGCACGGAACAAAACCGATATGCTAAACAAAATGAAAATTCATTAGCAGGATGTCTTATTTATTTTACAATTTTGTGCCAAATATCATTAAAATTGAAAAAGATGGATTTTAAGGAACTAAGCCAGAATAGATATTCAGTACGATCCTACAAAGATATGCCTGTTGAAGATGAGAATCTTATTAAGATATTGGAAGCTGGACAAATTGCACCTTCTGCAGTCAACAATCAACCTTGGCATTTTATTGTAATAAGAGAACCTGAAAATCACAAACAATTCTCTAAAATTTATCATCGTGATTGGTTTAACGAAGCTTCTGTTTATATAGTAATTTGCGGAGATCACAATCAAGCGTGGAAAAGGGCTGAAGATGGCAAAGATCATTGTGATATAGATGCTGCAATTGCTATTGATCACATGACTCTTCAGGCCACAGAACTCGGTTTGGGTACTTGTTGGATTTGCAATTTTCACGTTCAAAAATGCATTGACTTTTTTAATCTGCCTAATCATATTGAGCCTATAGCCATTCTTTCTTTAGGATATTCATCGGATCAGGCTCCACCACAAAAGAAAAGAAAATCTTTAGATGAAATCGTTCATTGGGAAAAGTTTTAAACGAAAAAAGCATGTCAAAAATTCCAGTTACCGTAATTACGGGTTTCCTTGGTTCGGGAAAAACAAGTCTTCTTAATCATTTAGTATCCAATTATCCTGATAAAAAATTCGCTATTATAGAGAATGAATTTGGTGAAATAAACATTGATTCTGAACTAGTTGCCAATGTTAAAAATGAAGATATTTTTGAATTAAGCAATGGTTGTATTTGTTGCAGCTTAAATGATGAATTGTATGTAGTTCTTCAAAATCTAATCAAATCAGATCATCAATTCAATCACCTGCTAATTGAGACTACCGGAATTGCCGATCCTGGCGGTATTTTAGCTTCATTTATTACTGATCCATTTATAAAAAAAGAATTTGAATTAGATGCAGTCATTTGTATGGTTGATGCTGCAAATGCTTCCAATATACTTGAGACTGAAATTGTATTAACGAAACAAATAGCAATTGCTGATAAAATATTAGTAAATAAAGTTGATATAGCAGGACGTGAAAAAACCGATGCTCTAAGAATTGAGCTTGAAAAAATAAACAGATTTGCCCAAATTGAAGAATGTTTATTTGGGAAACCCGACGATATGAATTTGCTTTGTTCCTTTTCGTATGACCCGGCTAAAATATACCAATTTGTATTAGGTATTGAAGCAAATCCAAGCACAAAAAATCAAATTACACATGGTATCGAAAACATGTGTTACACCTCTACCATTCCTATGGATCAAATGAAACTTGCTATGTGGTTGGATGCATTTCTTACATTTAATCAGGAAAGTATCTATCGAATTAAGGGGATTCTACATTTGGAAGGTCTTGATAAAAGAATTATACTGCAATCAGTACATACTCAAATACAAGCAACAGTTGGAAAGACTTGGGAAAAAAATGAAATCAAGGAAAGTAAGATTGTAATTATTGGGAAGAATCTGAATCGTAAAGTAATCACAAGTAATCTTGACGAGCTTTTGGTAAAATAAAAACGAGAGGATAAATCCTCTCGTCCTCCATATTTTTTCAACCCGTTTCGCTTATTCTTTCTAATTGTTTGTAATTCAATATTTTTAATTTCCGGCCATCCATTTCAATAATACCTTCATTATGAAATTCTTTAAGAATTCGAATGGCACTATCTTTAGACATACCAGTAAGATCGGCAACATCTTGTCTCGAAAGGTGCAAATCAAAATTTAAATCTTCATATACTTTACTTGATAAATAAATAAGTCCATCAGCTATGCGGCCGTGCATTTGCTTTTGCGATAAACTAACCATTTTTTCAAAATTAAAAATCCCCTTTCTTGTACAGTTTTTAATAAATTCTTCTGCAAAGATAGGATTTGTTTGAATTGCTTTTTTAAAAGCATTTATTTCAATAAAACAGGCTGTAGTGTTATCAAGTGCAGCAATAGAATAGTGATGTCTGTTATCAAAATACAAAGATGCCTGCCCAACAATCTCCCAAGGCTTAATTATCCTTATAATCAATTGTTTGTCTTGCACACCTTCTACATATAATTTTGCCAAACCTGTAGTCAAAATTAATAGATGT
The DNA here is from genome assembly GCA_041554215.1 of Labilibaculum sp. Classification (GTDB taxonomy): domain Bacteria; phylum Bacteroidota; class Bacteroidia; order Bacteroidales; family Marinifilaceae; genus Labilibaculum. The sequence continues at coordinate 1,159 of JBFFMG010000146.1, read as the reverse complement.
GTTGCGGAAGTTCCTTGTTTAAATATAGTTTCGCCTGCCTTAAATTTCACTTCAAAACGACTTTCGTTCAATTCAATTAATTCAGCGCGAGAAAGGGTACTTAACATAGGTATTCGCATATTGCAATCAAGGCAATTTTTGCAATTATCCGATTTTGTAAATTTAGCCATAGTAGTAATAGAGATATAGGGTTCAAAATATAGTCAGTGGTCAAAACTATCTGAAAATTTCACAAAAACAAATAGTAAAAATCAATTAAAAAATGCTTCTAAACAGATATGCTTTTTTTGTAAAAATTTTCAAATAACTATTAAATATAAAAAAAAGACTGATATAAGCCTAGTAAAAGACTGATAAATGTCGATTTCAATAAGACAAATTCCTTTTTTTCGTAAAATAAATCTCGGCGTACCAAAGCTATTGTGGTAAAGGCAAATATTTATCTTTAGACAAATATGGTTTGCTACTTATAATCACTAATTAGTACTTAAATTTAAAATCTCAATACTATGCAAAAGAACAACTTAGTAAGTCTTTTACTGGTTTTCCTGACAACTCTTTGTTTTGTTTCGTGTGAATACGATACCATTGAAGTAGATAAAATCGTGATTCCACCAGATCAGGAAATATCCTTTAGCGCTGATGTAGTACCTATTTTTACTTCAAACTGCGTTAATTGTCATGATGGTGCCATTGATCCAGACTTAAGAGCGAATAATGCTTTTGATGCATTAACTAGCGGCAGTTATATTAATGTTGACATGCCAGCAAGTAGTAGTTTATATGAAAAATTAAATGTTGGATCTCATAGTACCAGGGCTACAGCAACTGAAAAACAATTGATACTAGAGTGGATAACCAGAGGTGCTAACAACAATTAAAACTAATCGCTATGCTAAGATCTAAATATACAATACCGAAATTTACGAAGATGATATTTTCATTTTCTCTATTTCTTCTTATTACTTTGATTGCATCACAAAATTGCTTTGCTCAGGAAGATGAATTTGCAAATGATCCTGTTACCGGAACTTTTGAATCTGGCTTACTTGGCGAAACTCAAACAACCGAGATGCCATTCGCTGGCGAATTTGAAATGCACATACAGCACCGATTTGGTTTAATTGAAAATGGACTGGAAGATGTTTTTGGTATTTAT
>JBFFMG010000145.1:0-8542 GCA_041554215.1 Labilibaculum sp. | reverse complement strand
TTTTTTGTAAATCAAAAATTACTCCCCAAATCACTCAAACCATCGGTCACCTTCCGTTGAAAGCGGTGCAAAGATAAAGGATTATTTTTCCCACTTCCAAATACATCTTGAAAGTATTTTCAAACTTTAACTTAACTATCTAGTAACCTGAAGGAATATTTTTAAAGAAAAATAAAGGAAGGCAAATGACGCAATGTTTTCTTCATGAAACAATCAATTTCCTCCCCTAAGATGATTGAACTACTTTAATCGAAAAAATAATGTTTTAGCTGGTGTTGGTAGAGTTGTTTGAAGTAAAGCTGATGAAAATTAAAACAGCAAAACTTGAAATTTGTTGCGTTAAGGATTGAAGTGGATACCCCACAGCGCTAAATAAAATGATCTGACAAATTGAAAGTGGCAGATTAATTAAATTACATACACTACTATATAGAGGAATTAAGCGAGGAGGAGTAACGGAAAGCCTGACCCGAATTTATGAGGGAAACGCCCAAAGCTAAAAAAAAGCCTCCCCGAGATGAGAAGGCTTGCTGTACTATTGGTCTTTTTGAGATTCTTTATTGTCTCGTTTCATTTGCCAAGGAAAATTATTACCATGTGGTGCTCCAAATTCTTTGGCAGTAAGTTCATCAATTTTCATTCGGTATACCTCTACATTACGAACCGCTGGGGTGTTATAGGTAAACTTGTGATCGGTGTAGTTGGCCATGGTGATGTTTAGCGCATCTACTTTTTGATCCATATCGATAACGAACTCGATAGTACCGCGTGCAACAACACTTTTTCCCTTCATTCGATAACTGCAAGCCATGTGTGCATCCTGGAAGGCAAGCACGGGAGGTGTGCAAAAAGTAATACATGCTTCGGGGTTCAATTTTAGGCAATCAACCAGTTTTCCAAAACCTGCTCCATGTAAATAAATGTAATTATCACGATAGCCAAAATTCATTGGTATAACATATGGTTTCTTTTCGGAATCGACTACTCCTAAGAAACAGGTGTCGCATGAATTAATAATATCATCGATTTGTTCTTTGGATTCAATAAATATGGTCTTCATTATAATGATTTTTAAAAGATTCTATGATATGGTTCGATTTCCCAGCTCTTTTGAAATCGCATTTTTAATTTGATCAAGTACCATTTTTTGCTTCATTAGCTCCATCATTCGCTCGGAATTACCTGTGTCTTGAGCCGTTTGCATTTCTTGCATTACTTCCTTCATTAGCAGGCGAACCTTTTTACCTTTGTACTCATTTACCAATTTAGGAACAATTAAAACCAACTTTTCTTCCTCTGTTTCCAAAAAGCTTTCCTTGCGAGTCCAAATACCACTTAATTGATGGGGTTCACTTAAAATATCGGCAGCTAATTGATTTATTTTTTCGTTGGGGTGATCGCGAAAGAAGGTTTTAGTATTAAAAGTTTCCTTTTCCATGTTTTCACCATACTGATCGAATACCAATTGATACAATGGATTCACTGATTCCAATTCGTCTTTGGTCAGCTCTGCGATAATATAGTGTCCGACTAATAGCTTTTCATCATTGCCAGCTTGATCTTTTCCACTAAACAGAACTTCGGATCCAAAATTAAGAAGTGTGCGAACTAGAGCTCTTTCCTCTGCATCGCATTCGTTGGCTGAACGAAGAAATGCCGAATTATCGGGTAATTTCTCTTGCCCCTGATCTGCTGGTAAATTAGATCTCTGCTCGTTCTTCCAGGAATCTTCCTTTACTTTATGGATTATTTTATTGATTTCGGTATACAATACCCGTTCATCAACATTAAGAATATTACTACATTCTCGCACATAAACGGCCCTCACAATACCATCGGGAATGATGGCTATGGAATGCACAATATCGATAATGAGATTAGCTCGTTTCACCGGATCGTCTTTTGCGTCTTTTAGAAGCAGATTGGTTTTGAATACAATAAAATCGCTTTCGTTCTTTTGTATGTACTCCATTAATTCGCTAGCACCCATAGTTCGAGAAAATGAATCGGGATCCTCGCCTTGCGGTAACAACAACACTTTTACGTTTACTTCCTGTTCCAATACCAAATCGATTCCACGAAGAGAAGCTTTAATACCTGCGGCATCGCCATCGTATATAATAGTAATGTTGTTGGTGAATCGTTTAATCAGACGAATTTGATCGGCTGTTAAGGCTGTTCCTGAGGAAGCAACAACATTTTCGATTCCTGCCTGATGAAATGAAAGAACATCGGTATACCCTTCGACCAAGAAACACTTTTCGTTTTGAACAATGGATTTTTTGGCCTGAAAAATACCATATAAAATTCGGCTTTTGTGATACACTTCCGATTCGGGTGAATTCAAATACTTGGCTGCCTTAGCATCATTCTTAAGAATTCTTCCTCCAAATGCCTGCACCCGTCCTGCAATTCCATGAATCGGAAAAATCACTCTTCCACGAAAACGATCGAGTAATCGATTTTCTTTGTCGATACTCAATCCGGTTTTAACCAGATATTCTTTTTTGAACCCACATTCAACAGCATGATTGGAAAATGCATCCCATGCTTCCAAACAATATCCCACTTGAAATTTTTTAATAATTTCATCACGAAACCCACGTTCTCGCATGTATCCCATTCCTATGGCGATGCCCTGAGCGTGCTCATGCAAATTTTGAGTGAATGATTTTTGAGCAAAAGAATTCACAATCATCATACTCTCACGATCGTTCTTTTGTCTTTCTTGCTCGGGCGAAAGCTCTTTTTCCACCACTTCGATGTGATATTTTTTCGCCAGATATTTTAATGCACCTACATAATCGAGATGCTCGTGTTCCATAATAAAGTTCACAGAATTCCCCCCTTTTCCACAACCAAAACATTTGTAGATGCCTTTGGCAGGAGAAACAGTAAAAGATGGTGACTTTTCGTTATGAAAAGGACACAACCCAAGAAAATTAACGCCTCTTTTTTTAAGAGTCACAAAATCGGAAACCACTTCGGAAATTTCAGCAGAATCGAATATTCGTGCAACTGTTGACTGATCAATCATACGAACAAAAATAGGAAACAAGATTGATATAAATCGAAAGATTAACAGATTTTAAAAATTCTAAATTAAAACATGACATAAAACCAACTAATTAAAAATCCTTTTGAAGATTTATAATATATAAAGCAACAAAACGTTTTATATTTTGATAGACATAATTAAATTGATTAATTTCAATTGTTAAATTTTTACTTTTTAGAAAATGAGAGTAGTTACAAAGCATTACCAGTAAAAATAAAGCTATGAAGAGGACAATTGTGACAATATTAATTTGTATTGCAGGTCTCACATCCTATTCTCAGGAACATTTGCCAACTGCAGACGATTATAACAGATTTTATAAAACAAAAACCCTTGTTGTTTTGGAGGATAAACTGTTTTCTGATTTTAATGACAAAATTAAAGAAGCAGTTGAACAAAACTGGACACTTACGGAGTATGAATTTATTTCAAACGCAGAATTTCAAAAACAACGATTCAATTCGAACTATTCTTTTTTAGTAACCAGCATTGTTACATTTAATAAAGATAAAACCGATGCTAAGTATAATTTTTTAAGTCTTCTTTTAGGCGGCCAAGCAAAAGAAATAGGCGATATGCCAGATCTTTGTTCCATTCCTTTATCGTATGTTAAGGTTGACGAAGAAAGTTATATTTATAAACTAACGGCTTTGATTCAATTTATGGAAAACCATATTGTACTGGTGACTAAAAACCCAGAGGTTATTTCGGAAAATGTTCTTAGATATTATAATAAAAACAATGCCGAGACTAAGGATAAAACAATTTACATAATAAAGAATGAGCTGAACTATGACATTAACTCATTAGCCAAAATTAAAAAAGAATATCCTGGTAAAGTGAAGTTGGTTGAAGCCGACGAAATACAGAGAGCAATTAAAAATAAAAATAACGATGTGATTTTTTTGCATAAGGTAGGACCCGAAAAAACAAAAAATAAAGCCAGATGCTTTAAAATTCTTATTGGAGCAGGCGATGCGAAATTTTATTATTTCGATTACCATATGGTTAAAGGCAAGCAAACCAACAGTTTTTTACCGAGTGATTTTAAAAAATTGGCAAGGTAAAATTTGAATCTGAACATTCATTTTTAAAGTGAAAAGTAGAAATACCCTTACTTGTAAATTTTGAACATTCCGATTTTAGAACTAAATTGAGACGTAAATATTTTTTTGTTGTATGAAAACATTGGTTGTTTTAAGTGGAGCTGGCATGAGTGTTGAAAGTGGTATTCGTACTTTTCGAGATATGGGCGGACTTTGGAATCAATACGATGTAATGGAGGTTGCCAGTCCTGTTGCATGGAAAAATAATCCACATTTAGTGCATCAATTTTACAACGAACGCCGTAAACAGTTATTTGATTGTTTACCCAATAAGGGACATTTGCTTATTTCAGAACTGGAAAAATTCTATGAAGTTAAAATTATAACGCAAAATGTGGATGATTTACACGAACGTGCGGGCAGTTCAAATGTATTGCACCTGCATGGCGAATTAAAGAAGGCAAGAAGTACTATTGACCCTGAATTAATTTATGATTTGGAACATTGGGAACTTACTTTAAATGATACCTGTAAAAAAGGTTCGCCGTTAAGACCTCATATTGTATGGTTTGGTGAAAGTGTTCCTGCTATTAGCGAGGCTGCTTGTATAGTGTCCGAAGCCGATGTATTCCTTATTATAGGTACATCATTAAATGTGTATCCTGCTGCAGGTTTAATCGATTATATTCCCAATGAAACTCCGGTTTATGTCATTGATCCTAATCAACCAAGCATGCAATCAAATAAAAACATTACATTTATTAGAGAAAAAGCAAGCGTTGGAATGGAAAAACTATTCGAACTTCTTCATTAAAAATATTTAGTTATGAAAAGACAAATTCTACTACTACTATTCGGAATACTAGTTTTGACTTCTTGTAATCATTATGAATCGAAGGTACCAATTTCCTCTTCGACCAATTCTGTTATCGAAGAGGATTTATTAGGTCAATGGATTCTATCATCCGAGAATAAAAAAGATGAAACATCGGGTTTCTTAGAAGTAATCCCTTTTAATAATACCGAATACCTTGTACAATTAAAAGAAGTTGACGATTCTACACAATATATTGAATCGGTAATTAACCTTCGTATGTTCTCTTCTGAAGTAAATAAAAATGTTTATTTGAATTTGCAATTTATTGGAAATGATAATGAAAAAGACTTTTTGATTTATCGTTTTAAACCAATTTCAGGAAATCGTTTTAAGATCTTTTTCCTAGCAAAAGATCAGTTTAATATGAAATTCATCAATTCGGAAAAATTTAAAGAATATATCGAAAAAAACACTGCCGATTTCGAAAAATATTTTGAATTGGAAGGCATTCTCGAGCGAAAAACAACTAAACTAAAATAAAAATAGGGTATCCAAAAAGTGGATACCCTATCTATATTATTAAAATAATATTCTAATTACATATCATCTTCAGCAAAATCACCTTCTCCATTCATTGCTCTAAAATCGCGAGATGCCTTTAAAAGATTACCTGAATAAAGAACAAGGTTTTTGGTTTCATTAATGATTCCTAAATAAAGAACCGAATTTCTGGTTCCAACTTTTTCAGCCTTAATTCTTTTAATTTGTTCTTTTCTAAATTTATTTAAAGACGACAACAAATCTTTTTGCTTTGCAAAAGCTTTTTCAATTTGGACTAAATCATAGTTATTATCTTTTAATAACCGATTTACCGTTTTAAAGAAATCCTCAAGCTTTGCTAGAATAATATTTAATTCCTCGATTTGTTCAGGAACTAAAGCTTTGTGATTGTTATCTACATAATCGAAAGCTGGTTCTGCAATATAATTAATAGAGTGAGCAATTTCTCTAAGGTAATCAAGCAATTGAACATAGAATGGTCCTGTGGTAATGCTATCCTCAGAAAGTCTTTGAACAACCAAAGGAACTCTATCTTTTAATGATTTAGCTTCTTTATCCAGTTTTCGAACCTTTTTAAGCGAATCTTTAAGAGTAGAACGCTCTTCGAAAGCCAATCCATTAACGATTTTAGCGAAAACTTTAGGAATTTTAGTTGTTACAACTGATACAGCATGAGTTAACTGTTCAAAGGTCTCACCTTTACTAATTATTGAAGCATCTTCTTCGTCTAATTCTTCAGTGGTCTCATCAATCTTGGATTTACGATTATGAAATACATGTGAACGAACAACAAATGTAACTGCAAGAATCAATAAACCAACAATTGCATATCCACCTAACCAATTAATTAAACTAGCAAATATAAATGCAGCGGTAAAGGCACTAAAAGCTGTAAAAAACCAACCACCAATTACAGTAAGAACACCAGTTATACGATATACCGCTGAATCTCTATCCCATGCTCTATCGGAAAGCGAAGATCCCATTGCAACCATAAAGGTTACGTAGGTAGTTGATAATGGTAATTTTAAAGAGGTTCCAATCGAAATTAAAATACTTGCAACTGTAAGATTTACCGAAGCACGAATCATATCGAAAGCTGGCATATCCTTTTTATCTATACCGGCTGGAGCTGGAGCTTTCTCGAAACGTTTTTTAATTCCTTGTTGAAAACTAACAGGCAATATATTTTTAAAACTACTATTTGCAGATAATGAACGACGAACCAAAAGACGAGCAAAAAATGAAGATCCAAATTTCTCATCACCTTCGTTCTGACTACTTAATCCGATTTCGGTTTCGGTAACTGTTCGGGCTTTTTTAGAAAACCAAAGTGTAATGGTCATTATTAAACCAGCAATAATCAGCAAATAAGTTTCTGTTTTTACTTTGTCGCTTAGTATCTCCATCGTCATTCCATAAGGGTCGGTACCCGGAGTAGCGATAAATGCCTGGAAAGATTTGAAACCTGCCAAAGGAACACCAATAAAGTTAACCAAATCGTTACCCGCAAAAGCCATTGCTAAGGCAAAAGTACCTACAAGAACAATTACTTTTAAAATGTTTAACCGAACAAACCAAACTAAAGCTTGCAGAACCACGGTCCATCCAACAAAACAAACCAATATAATGGTTAGTGTATTATTTTTAATCCAACCAAGAGTTTCTTCGCTGATAAAGGAAGACCCCTTTGCTCCTTTTATTAAAATAAAATAAGTAATTGCAGTAATTGCAAATCCACCAAAAATAGCCCCAAAATACTTGAAAGTTTTTTCAAACTTATACGTAAAAATCAAACGACTAACGTACTGTACAAGAGCTCCTGAGAAAAAGGCTACAACCACACTCAGCAGAATACCAGTAATAATGGCCAGTGCTTTTGCGGAATTGATGTAACTTCCCAAATCAAGCATTGTTTGATCGGCAGAGTTCATGATTTTTACCATAGCCACAGCCACAGCAGCACCCAGTAATTCGAAAACAATCGATACGGTTGTTGATGTTGGTAAACCTACGGTATTGTAAAAATCCAACAAAATAATATCTGTTAGCATTACCGCAATAAAAATAATCATGATTTCTGCAAAGTAGAATTGATCTGGGTGAAATATCCCTTTACGGGCTACTTCCATCATTCCACTAGAAAAGGTCGCTCCAACCAAAATTCCAAGACTGGCAATTGTCATAATAGCCCATCGAGGGGCTGCCTTGGAACCAAACGCAGAGTTTAGGAAATTCACGGCATCATTACTAACCCCAACAATAAGGTCAGAAATAGCCAGTGCGAAAAGCACTACTACAATAATTAAATAAAAGTTCTCCATGTTATTAAGTTCGTAAATTCTTCGCAAACTTACTAACACATGGAGCCCCTAATATTTTTCTAACATTATCTTTGTGTTAAGTTAATGTTAAAATTTTATTTCATTTCTGATTTATTCAACTCTACTAAATAGTCTGCAGTAGCTACATTTAGTGCCATTGGGACATTATTTATAACACAAGTTCTTATTAAAGTTTGAATATCGTGTTCATGACCATGTGGTGTTTCAGCATCAATTAAGAAGATTACTTCGTCAACTTTACCTTCTAATATTTGAGCTGCCAAAAGAATATCGCCACCATTAGGTCCATGACCAAAACCTTTCACCTCAAGATCCAAAACTGAATTTAATAATTCGGATGTATTAGTGGTTCCAATTAATTTATGCTTTTTAAGCTCGTCTCTATGTCTCTTAACCCAAGCGAGCATAACACTCTTTTTTTCATTGTGAGCAACCAAAGCGATTGTCTTCATACATTTATTTTTTAATTAGTTAGTAATTTAATATATTTCACAAAAGTATAACTTGATAATCTTTTTCAAATCAATAATTCATACTTATCTTAGTGGCTCAACAAAATATTAGTATATCATAAAACGATAAGAACCCAAGCCACATTGAATAATTTGATCTTTTACTATTCAAATAACAAATAAACGAAGTATTATTGAAATCATTTATAAAATTGTAAATTTGTTACTATAATATTAATAATACTCTAAGTAAACAAAAAGTA
>JBFFMG010000144.1:0-8666 GCA_041554215.1 Labilibaculum sp. | reverse complement strand
GAAACAAAAATTGATGAAGCTCAGTCAAATTGGGCCATTTATAACCACTTCGTCCAGGTATCTTACAAACATTAGTTGCGGTTTTCATGGTGCAGATTTTAGGGATGTCTATCAATCTGCTATTGAGGTCTTTTCTTAGAAATTCAGCCCCAACAATTACTTCATCAAAGCTCATATTGTGAGCGATAAGAAAATCAGCCTCGTTTAACACTTTTGAAAACTCATTTAATGCTTGGGTTAAGTCAATTCCTTCATCAATTGCTTTTTGTGTTGAGATACCATGAACTCTAGAAGCTTCTGAAGGAATCGTAAATCCTTCCGGAATAATGATTCTGTTTGCTCTTTTTATTTCATTATCTCTGCTATCGTAAAGGAGCCATGCTAATTGAACGAGTCTTGGCCAGTTATCTAAATCTGTAATGGGAGCATTCCAGCGTTTAGGCAAACCAGTTGTTTCTGTATCGAAAAATAAGTACATATTCTTTCTTTTAAAAAAGCTCCATAAAGGAGCTTTTTTTTAATTAATTATAATGAATCTTAAACCAGTGACTTAGCAACTTTTAATGCCGCTTCATAGTTTGGTTCTTCAGTCATTTCAGCTACATATTCTACGTATTTTACTTTGTCGTTTTTATCAATAACAACAATACCTCTAGCAAGAATACGTAATTCTTCAACAACAAAGCCATATTTTAATCCAAAATCTAATTCTTTATGATCTGAAAGGGTAATTAAATTTGTAATTCCTTCTGCACCACAAAAACGCCCCAAGGCAAATGGTAAATCATTAGATAATGTAATGATTTGAATGTTTTTATCTAAAGATGCGGCTTCTTTGTTGAATCTATGAGTTTGCGCTGAACATACACCAGTGTCGATAGAAGGAAATATGGATAAAATCTTCACTTTACCTTTAAAATCAGATAGTTGTACTGGTGATAATCCTTGGTCGAGTGCTGTAAAATTACTAGCGTTTGATTCGATTTTCACTTCGCTTCCCAGAAGAGTCATTGGGTTTCCTGCGAATGCAACTTTTTTATTGTTCTTATTCATAATAGTATTTTATCGTTTAAACCAAAGGTAATAATTGTTTTGAATTACTCTAAATAAAATAGAATTGAAACATGAAAAAAGCCGGAATAAAATCCGGCTTTTTCTATTCTGGTTCTTTTTGTAGTTTCAGTATCTTAGTCGTTATTTTCTGTTTGGCTTTGTCAAAACCAACAGAAATCGTATCGCCTTCTGAAATACTCGCTTTTATAATAACTTCAGCCATTTCGTCTTCTAAATACTTTTGTATGGCACGTTTTAAAGGACGAGCACCAAATTGAACATCGTAACCTTTTTCAGCAATAAAATCTTTAGCTGCTGTAGACATTTTAATGTTGTATCCAAGTTCATTAACTCTCTTGTATAATCCATCAAGTTCTATGTCGATAATCTTGTGGATGTCTTTTTGAGTTAGAGAGTTAAACATGATCAAATCATCGATCCGGTTGAGAAATTCAGGGGCAAATGCTTTTTTCAATGCTTTTTGAATGATGCTATTGGTGTAATCATTAGAATCAGATCCTCCAGCTTGGAATCCAATTCCCTTTCCAAAATCTTTTAATTCTCGACTTCCAATATTGGAAGTCATGATGATAATGCTATTTTTAAAATCAACCTTACGTCCCAAACTATCGGTTAATTGACCATCGTCAAGAACTTGCAATAGAATATTGAAAACATCTGGATGGGCTTTTTCAATCTCATCCAAAAGTACAACAGAATAAGGTTTGCGTCTTACTTTCTCAGTTAATTGACCTCCTTCTTCATATCCAACATAACCAGGAGGAGCTCCAACTAATCTGGATACTGCAAATTTCTCCATGTATTCACTCATATCAATTCGAATCAGGGAGTCGTTACTGTCAAATAAATAATTCGAAAGTACTTTCGCTAGTTGTGTTTTGCCAACTCCAGTCGGGCCTAAGAATATAAATGTGCCAATTGGTTTGTTGGGGTCTTTTAATCCAGCTCTATTTCTTTGAATAGCTTTAACAATTTTACCAATTGCATCCTCCTGTCCAATAACTTTTCCCTCAAGTTCTTTACCCATTTTTATTAGTCTGGATCCTTCTGCCTGAGCAATTCTTTTAACAGGAACCCCAGTCATCATCGCCACTACTTCTGCGATATCATCTTCTGAAACTTTTTCTTTTTTAAGACTAAGCTCTTGTTCCCATTTGTCCTTTTCGCGCTCTAAATCTTCCGCAAAGTTCTTTTCTTTATCTCTAAAGCTTGCGGCCAATTCAAATTTCTGAGCTTTAACTGCTTTAATTTTATTCTGGCGAGTTTCCTCTATTTTTTTCTCTAATTCTTCAATGATTACAGGCACATTGATATTTGAAATGTGAACACGTGATCCTGATTCATCCAGAGCATCAATTGCTTTATCTGGTAGGTGTCTGTCGCTTATGTATCTTGACGTTAATTTAACGCAGGCTTCGATTGCTTCCTTGGTATAGTACACATTATGGTGATCTTCATATCGTTCTTTGATGTTGTTTAAGATCTCAATTGTTTCCTCTGGAGAGGTTGGCTCAACCATAACCTTCTGAAAACGTCTTTCCAAAGCTCCATCTTTTTCAATATTTTGACGATATTCATCGAGGGTGGTAGCTCCAATGCATTGAATTTCACCTCTGGCTAATGCTGGTTTAAGCATGTTTGCGGCATCCAGTGATCCTGTGGCACCACCAGCACCAACAATCGTGTGAATCTCATCAATAAAAAGAATAATGTCTGTAGTTTTTGAGAGCTCATTTAAAATGGCTTTCATTCTCTCCTCGAACTGTCCACGGTACTTTGTACCCGCAACGATAGATGCTAAATCGAGAGAAACAACTCTTTTTCCAAATAGAACTCTTGATACCTTTTTTTGTACGATTCTTATGGCAAGCCCTTCTGCAATTGCAGATTTACCCACTCCAGGTTCTCCAATTAAAATAGGGTTGTTCTTTTTTCTACGACTTAGGATTTGTGCCAATCGTTCAATTTCATTTTCTCTACCAACTATTGGATCAAGTGTGCCTTCTTCTGCTGATTTTGTGATATCAACACCAAAATTGTCTAATACCGGAGTTTCAGATTTGCCTCTGGAACTTGTTCTTTTAGATTCTCCACCAGATAAACCACCTTTACCTTCATGATCTTCAGGGGTGTAATCTGCCTGAGCTTTTGGGAAGAGTGTTTTTAAGTTTTCTTTCACTTTATTATAATCAATGGTTTTGTCTTCCAGAACTTGAGTAACCAAACTCTTTTCATCTTTTAGGATGGCTAAAAGAAGATGGCTTGTATCTATTGTGCTGTTTTTTAGAGCTTTTGCTTCGAGGTATATTAATTTTAGAACTCGTTCCGCTGATCTTTGCAGAGGAATATTATTTTGATCTAAGTCGGATATCGCATCTGATTTTAGATTTTTTTCTATGTTTTTTCGAATATCGTAAAGGTCGACTCCTAGCGAAATTAGAATATCGACAGCAATACCTTCACCTTCACGAAGAATCCCTAAAAACAAATGTTCTGTTCCGATAGCGTTATTTCCAAGCCTTTCAGCTTCCTCTTTGCTATAAGAAAGTACATCTTTTATACGAGGTGAAAATTTTGAATCCATATGGTAGGTCTTTAAATAATTTAAACAAGTCAATTTTAACTAAATAGGAGAATTTATTCCGATTTTTTAATTGTAGCATTAAAATAACGAAAATTAATTAGAAACAAGCCTAAATTGGATATCATTTTTTTATCTCAATTACATCAAAATTGTGAATTAAACTAATAATCAAGCTGTAATGCTAAAAGAACAAAATATTTATCTTAATCCATGCGTAAATATCGCTTCCTTTGTTATTCAAAATCTACATATTTTGTTACTTTTGTATTTCTGATAAATGTTTAGAATTTTAAAAGAAATATAATGACTACTGGAGAGAGAATTATACGTATTAATATAGAAGAGGAAATGAAGTCAGCTTACATTGATTACTCAATGTCGGTGATTGTTTCCAGAGCTTTGCCAGATGTTAGGGATGGATTAAAACCTGTTCATCGCAGAGTGTTATTTGGAATGGGAGAGTTGGGAATGACTTCAACTAAACCTTATAAGAAATCAGCTAGAATTGTTGGGGAAGTATTAGGTAAGTATCATCCTCATGGTGATAGTTCTGTATACATGACAATGGTTCGTATGGCTCAATATTGGTCATTGCGTTATCCTCTTATCGATGGTCAAGGGAATTTCGGTTCTGTTGATGGTGATAGTCCAGCAGCAATGCGTTACACCGAGGCTAGAATGAAAAAAATTGCGGAAGAAATTTTAGCTGATCTAGATAAAGATACGGTTGATATGACTCCCAATTTTGATGAGTCGTTGAAAGAGCCAACAGTTCTTCCTACTCGTATTCCAAATCTTTTGGTTAACGGGGCTTCTGGTATTGCTGTAGGTATGGCAACAAATATGGCACCGCACAATTTATCCGATGTTATTGATGCCATTATTGCCTACATCGATGATAATAATGTTTCAATGGACGATTTAATTAGCCTTGTTAAAGCTCCTGATTTTCCTACAGGAGGTACTATTTACGGTTATCAAGGTGTTCGTGATGCATTTGAGACAGGTAGAGGTCGTATTGTTGTTCGCTCTAAAACAAATATTGAAACCACGGATACTGGTCGCGAAAAAATAATCGTAACCGAAATCCCTTATATGGTTAATAAGGCTGAGCTGATTATGAAAGCTGCAGACTTAATTAACGATAAGAAAATAGAAGGCATTTCAAATGTAAATGATGAATCAGACCGTAATGGTATGCGCATCGTTTTCGATTTAAAAAGAGATGCAATTGCAAATGTTGTTTTAAACAAATTGTTTAAGTACACTTCGATGATGACTTCGTTTAGCGTTAATAATATTGCGTTGGTTAAAGGTCGTCCGAAGATGTTAAATCTTAAGGATTTAATAATGTATTTCGTTGAACATAGACATGATGTTGTTGTTCGTAGAACTCAATTTGAATTAAGACAAGCAGAAGCTAAAGCTCATATCTTAAAAGGTTTAATTATCGCACTAGATCATATTGATCAGGTAATTGCTTTGATAAGAGGATCGAAAACACCAGAAGAGGCAAAATTAGGCTTGATGTCTAACTTTGAGTTGGATGAACTTCAAGCGAAAGCCATTTTGGATATGCGTTTGCAAAAACTAACTGGTCTTGAGAGAGATAAGTTGCATGCGGAATATGAAGAGTTAATGAAACTAATTGATTATCTGAATTCAATTCTTAATAATGAATCTATCCGAATGGATATCATTAAGGAAGAACTTCTTGATGTTAAAGCCAAGTACGGAGATGAAAGAAGAACAGATATTGTTTATGCTTCAGAAGAGTTTAATCCAGAAGATTTTTATGCTGATGAAGAAATGGTAATTACCATTTCAAGGATGGGGTATATCAAGCGTACACCACTTTCAGAATTTAAAACACAAAATAGAGGTGGAGTAGGTTCTAAAGGAAGTATTACCAGAGAAGAGGATTTCTTAGAGCATATGATTATGGCCACAATGCATAATACTATGTTGTTTTTTACCGAAAAAGGAAAATGTTTTTGGTTGAAAGTTTATGAAATTCCTGAAGGAACAAAGCAATCTAAAGGTAGAGCAATTCAGAATTTATTGAATATTGAACAAGATGATAAGGTTAAGGCTTACATTAATGTTCTTAATTTAAATGAAGAAGAATATATTAATAATAACAATATTGTTCTTTGTACCAAGAAAGGAGTTATTAAGAAAACTTCATTGGAAGCATATTCTCGTCCTAGAGTTAACGGAGTAAATGCTATTACTGTTCGCGAAGGAGATCAATTATTAGAGGCGAAATTAACCAATGGTAATAATGAAATATTAATTGCCGGACGTTCAGGAAAAGCAATTCGATTCGCTGAGAGTCAGGTTCGACCAATGGGAAGAACAGCTTCCGGAGTGCGCGGAATTACTCTGAAGGACGAGGCCGACGAGGTAGTTGGCATGATATGTGTAGAGAATGGAGAAGAGGATATTCTTGTTGTATCGGAAAATGGCTTTGGAAAGCGTTCTAAAATTGATGATTACAGAATTACTAATAGAGGTGGTAAAGGTGTTAAAACAATCAGTATTACCGAAAAAACAGGTGATTTAATTGCAATTAAGAACGTTACAGATAGCGAAGATTTAATGATTATCAATAAATCTGGAATTACTATTAGAATGGCTGTTTCAGACTTAAGAGTTATGGGACGAGCAACTCAAGGAGTTCGATTGATTAACTTGAGTAAGAAGAATGATTCAATTGCTGCTGTAGCTAAAGTAAATTCTTCGGATGAAGTTTCTGAATTAAACACAGAAGAATCATCAGAAGGAGAGGTTTAAATAATAGATACTTAGACTAAATATAAAGAAAATGATCTTGTACTTACGTATAGAATAAAAATATATTTTTGCACAAGATTGTTATAAAAACTAAACATTGATTATGAGAAAATTATCATTCATTCTAGTTATGCTTATGTGTGTTGCAAGTGTAAGCGCACAAAAAAGTAAAGTTACTGGAGCTCAGAATTATCTTACATCTGGTAAGTTAGATTTGGCGAAAGAAACTATTGATTTAGGAATTCAGAACGAAAAATGTGTGTCGTATGCTAAGGCATATCTTGTAAAAGGGAAGGTATATCAAGCTATCTTTGAAAGTCCTCTTCCAGCCTATAAGAAATTGGCAGAGAACCCGCTTAATACTGCTTATGAAGCTTATATGAAGGTTCTTGAGTTAGATGAAGATGGAAAAATGGATAAGTCTGTTAAAGCACAGATGACAAACATGATTCCTGATTATACAAATGAAGCCGTTAATTTATACAACAAAGGCGATTTTCCGGGCGCTTTAGCTGCGTTTGAAAGAGTGCTTGAAATTGAAGCGATGGAAATGTTTAAAGACAATGCAACCATTGATACTGCTGTGATTTTTAACGCGGGAATGACTGCTCAAAAAGCTGATCAATTAGAGAAAGCCGCTAAATATTACAAGCAATCTATTGAGTACAATTACGGTGGTGCAAAAACTTATGCAAATTTGTCTAAAGTTTTAAACGATTCGGGAAATAAAGAAGAAGGAGTTAAATACCTACATCAGGGATTTGAACTATTCCCTAATGATTCATGGATGTTAGTTGAGTTGATTAACCATTACATGTTAGGTGGAGAACCTGAAAAAGCGGCTGATTATCTTGATAAAGCAATTGAGTTAGATCCTACAAATGGTTCTTTTTACCGTGCAAAGGGTACATTGTTTGAGAAAACAATGGAAGAGGAAAAGGCTGCAGAAATGTACAATAAAGCCCTGAGTTTGGATCCTAAAGATTTTACTTCTCAGTATAATCTTGGATTACTAAAACTAAATTCAGCAATTCAAAACCATAAGGCAGCCAATGAAATAATGGATGCTAAAAAGTATAACGAAGCAATTAAAGGTGTTTATGCACAATATGAAGCAGTAATTCCTTACTTCGAAAAGGTTCTTGAAATGCAACCTGAGGAGAAAAACTCTATGATTACATTAAAAGAATTATATTTTAAACTTAGAAATGAAAACGAAGCTTATCTTGAAAAATACAATCAGATTAAAGCTAAGTTGGATGGTATGGAATAATTGAAATAGTAATTAAAATAAAAGGAAGTTACGGCTTCCTTTTATTTTAATATGTGTTACTTATCATAATAGTAATTATAGGACAAATAGTTTTTTTGATTTCTTATAAAAATATCGCCAATAAAAGATTACAACACTAAAATAATACGTAGAACTTAATTACAGGAATTTTTGCAAGACTTCAATTAATCTGTGAGCATCAATTGGCTTTGTAATAAATTCATCTGCCCCAGCTTTAAAACATTCTTCTTTTTCATTGTTAAAAGTAAAAGCTGTCTGCACAATAACAGGAATATTGCTGTTATTAGCTTTAATCTGTTTGATGGCATCTAAACCACCAATTTCTGGCATTCTCATGTCCATTAATACCAAATCAATTTTTGGATCATTCTTTTGACATATATCTATCGCATCTTTCCCGTTTTGGGCCCAGATTACATTTGCATCAGTTAATTCAATTATAGCATTCAAATAATTGAAATTAGACTTAACATCTTCAGCAATTAAGATATGGCGATTGGCATAATCGATAGATTTAATGCCGGATTTTTCAATTCTAGTTTTTGGTTGATTTGAGGAATCTCCTAACAATTTTAGATTTGATCGACCAGAATTATGTACTTTAAAATAAAAATTAGATCCGACTTTGATTTTAGAATCGAACCAAATTTCACCATCTAAAAGGTGTACCATCTTTTTACAAAGAGTTAAACCAATACCAGAACCTTCAAATTTCCTTGTGGAACTGTTTTCACCTTGTCGGAATAGGTCAAAGATAACCCCTTGCTTTTCTGTGGAAATACCAATCCCTGTATCCTTAATGTAAAAGACAGGGTGAATATCGTCTTCAATGAAATAACCTATCTCTATAATTCCTTTCGTGGTAAATTTTATTGCGTTATCAATCAGATTATCAAGAATTTGAATTATTTTATTTTT
>JBFFMG010000143.1:0-8681 GCA_041554215.1 Labilibaculum sp. | reverse complement strand
CAAGATGAAGAGAGCAAGTTTGCTCTTTCTAAAAATGAAAAAGATACTTATACGCAGGCAATCGAAATTGCAGTTAAATTGTATCAATTGACTAAAGATGCAAAGTATAAAGAAAAAGCTTTTCGATATGCTGAACGATCAAAATCGGCTAGTTTACTATCTTCCTTGAATGATGTAAATGCTAAAAACTTTGGGGGAATTTCTGTTGAATTACAGGAACAGGAACGAAATTTGAAATTAGATATTGCTAAGTATCGCGAATTGGTACATGAAGAAAGAAGAAAACAAACTCCAAATCGTGATTCAATAAGTGGATGGCAAAATGTACTTTTCAGTTTAAACGAGGAGTATAATCTAATGGTTTTACGTTTTGAAGAAGATTACCCAGAGTATTATTCCTTAAAGTATGATACAAAAACCATTAAAATTGAAGATCTTCAGAATCGATTAAAAGATAATGATATATTGATTGAATATTCGATATCCGATTCTGCCTTGTTTTCTTTTATTATTTCTAAATCAAGTTTTGAATTGGAGCGAGAAAAAATAGTAAAAGATACATTCGATTATCATTTGGAGGAAGTTCGTAATTGTTTAAAAACGAATGATTTTTCTAATAATAGTGCTGATTATTATAAAAGATACACAAAATCGGCTTATCAATTGTATCAATATTTATTGAGTGGAAAAGACAGTTTACTTTCAGGTAAAAATCTTCTTATAGTTCCTGATGATAAAATGGCTTACATTCCGTTTGGTGTTCTTTTAACTAAGGAAGCCGATTCTACATCAATGAATTATAGAAACCTGGAATATTTAATTAAAAATAACACTATTACCTATCACAATTCGGCTACTTTGGGTTTTAAAAATCATTCGAGTAGTTACGGTGTTTTTTCTTCCAAATCGGTTTTAGCTTTTGCTCCTTCTTACGATGGAGTGAATGATTCAATATTGTTTACAGAAAGAGCATACCGCGATAAATTGTATCCATTGCCTGGAGTGAAGGAGGAGGTTAATAATATATCAAGTGTGATTCATGGAGATTTGTTTGTTGATGATTTGGCTACCGAAGCTAACTTTAAAGCAAATGCAAATAATTACGATGTATTACACCTCGCAATGCATACTATTATAGATGATGAAAATCCAATGTATTCTAAGTTGGTTTTCACTCAAAATTCAGATACTATTCAGGATGGTTTGCTGAACACGCATGAAATTTATAATATGAATTTTAATGCAAGAATGGTTGTTTTGAGTGCGTGTAACACAGGAGATGGTAAGTTATTAAAAGGTGAAGGAGTAATGAGTTTGGCACGTGGTTTCTTTTACGCAGGTTGTCCAAGTGTAATTATGACTTTGTGGACGGTTGAAGATAAGACAGGATCGAATTTAATGAGTAACTTCTATACTTTTTTATCTCAAGGCTTGCCTAAAGATGATGCTCTTCGTCAAGCTAAATTGGAGTATTTAAAAACGGCCGATGCATTAAAATCTCATCCTTATTTTTGGTCAGGATATGTGACCTTAGGTGATGTGGATCCACTTTACGATGATAGTTTAACTAACAAACTAATGTATTTTGCACTAGGATCTGTTGGAGTTATTCTTCTGCTGGTTTTCCGTAAGAAGTTTAAAAGTAAAAATGCGGCTTAATTGAATAAAGCTATTTTTTTCATAATCAAGTGTACAAAGTAGTAAGGTGCTTTTGCTTAGCTTATTATAAGTGATGTAAATTAATCGCTTAGGCTCCTTTATATATCAATATCTGTTATAATTTACAATAGAGAATATTAAGCGTTGCAATCATAAGAAAAGCCACCCAATTTTATTGGATGGCTTACTTTATTTTGATGAATGATGAAGTGATCTATTCTAGCCTGTTTATGATTTCCAAAGCTTTGGTCTTATAGAAACTATTTCCTTGAGCAATCATATGGAATTGTTTAAGAGCTTTTTCTTTTTCGTTGGTCATTAGGTAACAAAAACCAAGATACCATTCCGATTGCTCTATAAACAGGTTATTCTTATGCTTTAAAACTCTGGTAAAGTTTTTATTCGCTTTGGAATATTCATTGATTTCAATATTCGAAATACCAGAATAAAAATTACCAGTGATGTTTGTGCTGTCTTTATCCAGTATTTGCTTGAATAAAGTTAATGCAGTACGATAATCTTTAGTTTCATAGCTTTTTAAAGCTGTTACTAAAAGGTTATCAATCATGATATCTGCCGAACGAGTGTTGACTACAACATTGTAAGGCTTATAGTAATTGCTAAAAACTTTATCGTTTGAATAAGTGGTTGGATTATTTAATATATACATTAAACTTCCCAAACCAATTACTAATGCAAGGGATGCTGCTGCAATATTCCACTTAGTCAAAAATTTCAGCTTTCGCTTTTGAGCAGGATTAGGAGGGGTTTCAATCGCCTCTAATTTACTTCTAAGATCCATAACGTCTTGTTCCATTATGGCCTCATTAACCTCCTTATGAAGGTCTAGTTCCATTTGAAGATCTAGATCGTCGAGTAAGTCTTTCTCGAAGTCCTTCAATTGGCTTTCTGTTAGATCACCGTCAAGAAAATCCTCGATACGGTCAAAATTCATTTCATCCATCATATACTTCTTTAAATTCATTATCACTTTTAATACTTTCCATCAATGCCTGTTTGCACTGATAATTTTTCTTTTTAGCATACTTCTCACTCTTGTATCCCATAATTTCGGAAATTTCCTTTAATGAAACTTTTTCAAGAGTTAATTGTATCACTTTTTTACAATCAGGACCTAGAAGTTTGAAGTGTTTTTGATACAGTCTATATCGTTCAGTTTGATCATAGGTCTGTGTTGCTTCATCCAATCTATTGTCCAGAATAGCGTCTGAACTAATTTCATTGCTATTTTTCCTTTTTTCAAGTTGCTTTAACCATAAAAGTCTGCAAACCGAATAGATATAAGTTTTAAAATTACAATTCAGAACCAGAGGTTCTTTTTTCATTTTACGGTAGATTACGATAATGGCTTCTTGAAAAAGATCTCTTGCATCTTCTTCGTTTCCGTTATTGTTCTCTATAAAATTTCGAATACTAGGGAAGAATTTGCTATAGATGTAATTCAATACATCGTTATTGCTCATGCTGATCCCCTCAAGTATCGCTTCCGTAGTGTAATCCATATTTCCTATCCCTTTATTCCTTTAAAGGCTAAAAGGTAACCCTCAAAAAGTAAAAAAAAGTAAAAAAAAGTGCATTTAAGCATGTAAGTGTCTGATTAAATGACTAATAAAAGTTAATTAAAATTGATTGTTTTTATTTAATTTGATGCTGTATTAACATACAGCGACCCAATATACAATTTTCTTTCAGATTTGAATGTTTTGGAAAATTGAATATTTTGATCAAATTATATTTATATACGGCAGATGTCATAAAAAGATTTATGAATGTATAATTTATTGTAAAAAAAAAAGATCAGATTCTCTAATGAAAATCTGATCTTTTCGTGGGCGATATAGGATTCGAACCTATGACCCCTTGGGTGTAAACCAAGTGCTCTGAACCAACTGAGCTAATCGCCCTTGCCCTTAAAAGCGATGCAAATATAGGATGGAATTATTTTATCTGCAAGAGGAATAATTAAAAAAGTGAAAATATTTTTTTGGAAGGGTTTATTTATGACAGAAAGTTTTACTTTTAACGGTCATAAAAAATTGATACTATGGATAATAATTTAGAAAGAGACTGGAACAAACTTTTATATAAAATTTCTGAAGATTTTAATGTGGATGCCGATTTAAATGGAACTTTACTACTAATTGGCATACAGGAACGAGGAAAAGGCTTTCAGGAGAAGTATGAAAAAGATGAAAAAATGGATCACATCAATTTAGCCACTTGTACTTTGTTGATGAAGTGGAAATACTATCAAATTGATGGATATGATGAAAAAGATTGGCCTATTTTTAAAAAGAATAAAATGGTTCCTCCTTTTTCGAAGGAAAAGGAAGAATTGTTACTAAAATCTTCGATCGTGGAATATTTTAAGGATAATGATTATTTAGAAATTGATTAGTAAACGCAAAATACAAACAGTAAAAAAAGATTATCACCTATGAAGAACCTCATTTACATCGTTTTTATTTTCCTTTTTTTATCGTGCCAGCAAAAATTAGAGTTGGGAAAAAAGGATCGAATTGTTGAAGTTGAAACAGAATATGGTAATATAAAAATTCGTTTGTACGATGAAACCCCGGCCCATAGAGATAATTTTGTAAAATTGGCTCATGAGAATTATTTTGATGCTACTTTGTTTCATCGGGTGATTGATGGATTCATGATTCAAGGTGGAGATCCGGATTCGAAAGGAGCAAAGTTAGGCCAACGATTGGGAGAAGGTGGACCAGGATATCAGATACCAGCAGAAATTAAAGCTGGTTTATTTCACAAACGCGGTGTTCTTGCCGCAGCCCGAGAAGGGGATGATGTGAATCCTGAAAAGAAATCAGCAGGATCTCAATTTTATATTGCTCAAGGGAAAGTTTATACCCCTGCGGAATTGGATTCGTTACAAATAAAGATGAATGCCAAATTGAAGAGTTCTATTTTCAAAAAGATACAAATGGAAAAGGCAGAATATTTGTCTAAGTGTCAGATGGAAGGTGAATTAGATAAGTTGACAGAGGCAATTGATCGTATTAAATTCGAGGTTGATTCTTTGTATTCCACTCAAAAAATCGTTTTAAGTAAAGAACAAATTGAAGCATATACAACGGTAGGAGGAATTCCTCATTTGGATGGAAACTATACGGTTTATGGGGAGGTTATTGAAGGAATGGATTTAATTGATTCCATTGCAAGAGTAGAAACTGATGATTTTGATCGACCATTGAAAGACATATCAATGAAAATTAAAGTTTTAAAATAGACTTTTTAACAATTATAGTAGAGAGCTTTGCAATTAATGCAAGGCTTTTTTTTGGTTTCCATTTCTTGATATTTATCTTAGTCGAAAATTAAAATGAGGGAAAGCAATGAATTTCAGTAAGAAAATAATTTTAGTGATTCTAATTCTCCTAATCACTAAACTAACCTATAGTCAAACGACCAACTCTATTATTTTGATTGAAACCAATATGGGGAATATGAAAATAATGCTTTACAAAGAGACTCCAATGCACCGGCAGAATTTTTTACAGTTGATAGAAAATGGTCATTTCGATGAAACCTTGTTTTACCGAGTGATAAAGGGTTTTGTGGCTCAGGGCGGGTCGCAGGATTCTCGGAATGCACCGGCAGGAAAGATGATTGGTTATGGAAGTTCAAACAGAACCATCGAATCGGAGTTTAATGCAAAATATTTTCATAAAAAGGGAGCAATTGCAGCACCACGAAAGCCCGATAAGGTAAATATTTTTAAAGAATCGGATGTTTCTCAGTTTTATATTGCTCATGGAAGAGTTTTTTCGGATGATGAATTAACATTGATGGAGAAAGAAGTAAATGTTCCACTTCGTAAGAGTATCGTGAAAAGATTTTTAACTCCCAGTAAAAGAGTCATTTTAGATTCTTTAAAAAAGGCAGATAAAGTGGATGAGTTTAGGGCAATTGCAAAAACAATAAAGGAATTGATAGAATTTGAATACAACAGTTCCAACAATAAATTGGAGTTTTCAGAAGCTCGTCGTAAAGCCTATACAACAGTTGGTGGAGTTCCTCATTTAGATAACAATTACACGGTTTTTGGAGAAGTGATTGAAGGATTGGATGTTTTGGATAAAATTGCGAACCTGAAAACAGACCCGAATGATCGACCGTATCAGGATGTAGAAATGAAAGTGAAAATTGTAAAGTATTAGAAAGGGAACGAGAGTTTTAGTTATTTTTTAGAGAACTCTTCTGTAAAATTTCCTTAGCTAAACGAATGAGAAAAAACTTTTTGTAACTTTGTCGACTATTGGATTTCAAAAGATATACAACATGTTAGATAAAATAAAGAATTTACTTGAGGAGCTGAGCGGTTTTTCGGCGACTACACTTGAGGAAGTTGAACAATTTAGAATTAAACACCTTAGTAAAAAAGGGACTATTGCTGTTTTATTTGGTGATTTTAAAGATGTGCCAAATGAACAAAAAAAAGCTGTGGGACAGGCGCTTAACGAACTTAAAACAACGGCATTAGATACAGTTAATTCTCTTAAAGATAATTTTATTAATGTAGATTTTGGAAAATCAGGTTTAGATTTGACTTTATCTGGAGATCCGGTTAAGTTAGGTTCACGTCATCCACTTTCTTTGGTTAAGAATGAAATTACTGAAATTTTCTCTCGTTTGGGATTTACTATTTCTGAAGGTCCAGAGATTGAAGATGATTGGCATAACTTTTCAGCACTAAACTTTCCGGAAGAGCATCCTGCACGAGATATGCAAGATACTTTCTTCATTGAAAAAAATCCGGATGTTATTTTACGTACCCACACCTCGTCGGTTCAGGCTCACGATATGTCTGAAATGGAGTTGCCGATTCGTTGTTTGACGCCAGGTCGTGTTTTTCGTAACGAAGCGATATCTGCAAGAGCACATTGTATCTTTCATCAAATTGAGTGTTTGTATATCGACGAGAATGTTTCGTTCGCCGATTTGAAGCAAACCTTAACTTATTTTGCGAAAGAATTTTTTGGAGAGAAAACTGAAATCAGGTTACGACCTTCATACTTCCCTTTTACCGAGCCATCGGCCGAGGTTGATGTTACTTGTTCACTATGTGGTGGAAAAGGCTGTAACGTATGTAAAGGAACCGGTTGGTTAGAGATTTTAGGTTGTGGTATGGTTGATCCAAATGTTTTGGAGCTAAACGGTATCGATAATAAAAAATATACAGGATTTGCATTGGGAATGGGAATCGAAAGAATCACCATGCTGAAATATGGTATTAAAGATCTGCGTTTGTTCTTCGAGAACGATATTCGTTTTCTAGAGCAATTTTCTGCTGGAGGATTCTAAGTATTAGATGTGAGACTTAAGATAGACTCATGCGATAATATAAAAGTGCTTCTGATTGCAGAAGCACTTTCTTTTTTTAATCTCAAATCTATTATCTCATTGCTCACATCTCATTGTTCGTGATAAATAATCTCGGAAGTAACAGGAATAACCTGTTTGTATAAAGCGCTTACACCACATTGCGATTCTTCTGATATTTTAACAGCTCGCTCTAATTTTTTATGAGGCAAATCCTTTCCAAAGAATTCATAAGTAATGTGCATATTTTTATAATATGTTGGCTGACTTTCGGTTAATTCTCCTTCTACCGAAACTTTTATATCCCTAATATCAAGCCTCATTTTCTTAACAATTAATGCCGTGTCGATGCCTGTACATCCGGCCAATGCGGTCAACATCAACTTCTTTGGACGAAACCCTTTATCTTCACCACCCACTTCAGTACCGGCATCCGTAATCATTTTATGTCCATCCATATTTGTTTCGTAGGCTAGGTTTCCCAGCCACGATAATTCTACCTTATGCTTCATAATTCCTGTATTTTTAGTGTTTTTAACTCTTGGATAAGTAAAACTTAAATTTGTATATTTGACCTAAATTATAAATTCTTACTGATTTATAATAAAAGTAGGAAAAAGCCTTCGAACCAAACAATTAATTAACGGCTTTGTCGCGTATCAAGGTTTGATTAAAGGAATTCTAACAGAATTAGTACGAGTGATTTCAGTTTTAATTTGAATTTAATGAAGCAGAATCCAGTTCTTCCAAATTGCAATCAATTAGCCGAAAAATTCGGTGAACGATTTCAGAACCTGAAACTAGAAGATATGAATCTTTTGTTCTGGGATGAAGATGTTCATTTTTATAAAAGGGGCAGTATTATTTATTCTGAGGGAGATTCGGCAAAGGGATGTTACTTTCTTTTTTCAGGTGTTTTAAAAGTATTCAAAACAGGTTTGGAAGGGAAAGAGCAAATCATTCGATTTGCAAAACCTGGTGATTTAATTGGTTTTCGTTCTGTGCTGAGTCAGGAACGTGCCTGCACATCAGCAAAAGTGATAGAGGATTCTGTGGTATGTTTCATACCCGGAAATGTTTTAACTAAATTGATTCAGGAGAATTCTAATTTTGCAATGGAATTAATACAAATTACCTGCAGAGAATTGGATGAAGCAAATGATTATATAACCGATATTGCCCAAAAAACAGTACGTGAACGATTAGCCGAAATATTGATTCAATTGGAAACAGCTTTTGGATTGACCGAGGATGGTACGCTTAAAATTGCTCTTACGCGCGAAGAACTGGCCAATATGGTAGGAACAGCAACCGAATCGGTAATTCGTTTGTTATCGGAGTTTAAATCAGACAAACTGATTGAACTAAATGGCCGAAAAATTAAAATTCTAAATACCAAAGCACTAAAAAAAGTGGGAGGAATTTTATAAACTTCTCCTTGATCAACAATATTTAAGCCTATCTGGATTTCTGGATGGGTTTTTTTTTGCATTTATTTTTTGGACAGCCATTCTAGGATTTTGATTTTAAAGGGATTTAGTTTTAGGAAATTGAAATATTTTTATTGTAAACTAAGTTCTTAAGTCTATTATAATAAATAAGTTATGGGATGGATAAATATATTTAACTTATTTTAATACAAATTTCAGGTAACCTTT
>JBFFMG010000142.1:0-8741 GCA_041554215.1 Labilibaculum sp. | reverse complement strand
TGGTTATGGTGCACATTTTAAAGAAATTGGAGATAAATATGGTCCTTTTGACATTGGCCTAATAGAGTGTGGACAATATAATGAGTTATGGACTGATGTACACATGATACCTGAAGAATCAGTGCAGGCAGGAGTTGATGTTGGCGCGCAAAAAATAATTCCAATTCACTGGGGATCGTACCGTTTAGCCAATCATGATTGGCTGGAACCTGTTAAACGATTCATCCGCAAAGCAAAGGAAATTGATATGCAAGTACTCACACCTAGAATTGGGGAGCAGGTTCACCTAAACCATTCTGATACTATCTCAAATAATTGGTGGAAAACAAAAATTATTAGTCAAGAAACCCAATATTCACAAGATACAGTTAGCCTTATTAATTAATATGAATCCGATTTTCAAAAATAGCGAACCTACTGAAAAGCTTATGTGAAATTACTCACAATACTTAACATTGCTTTATTACACTTTGAAATTATCATAAAATTTTGTAACTTAGATAGAGTAATTAAAATTGTATATAAAACACCTGATTTTGGTGATAAAAAAAATTGCAATGGAAACAGACATTACACATACAAATGAGCGATTTAGTGTATTGAGGGAATCAAGTGAATTTCTAAATTTGATTCTAAATAATATTAAATCGTGCATTATGCTCTTGGATAAGGATCTTAAATTAAGAGCTTACAACGACCCATTGTTAACTATATTTTCAAATAAAAAAAATGAAAATTTACTGTATCGAAAATGTGGTGAAGTTATTGGTTGTGCTTACCAAATAGAAGAACAAAAACTATGCGGCAATACAAGCATGTGCAGAACCTGTGAATTACGTATCTCAGCACTTAACTCTTACGCAAATAATGAGGCGATTTTTAATGAGAAAATTACGAAACCATTTTTCAATTTAGAAGGCGTAAAAGTTGAAAAACACTTGCAGTTTTCAACTCGACTATTTCCCTATCAAAAGGAAAAATACATCATTATGATTCTGGAAGACATAACCGAATTAGTTACGATCAAAGAAAAAATAAATAGTCTTGAAAATCATTCTTAAAAATAAAACTACTGCTCTCAAATAAACACTAACCATTTTTAAATGAAAAAAGGAACACTATGACGGTGTTCCTTTTTTCTTATTTTGAATTATCTAGATCAATTCAATTCCCAATAAACCACAAGCTAATTGTAATTTTTCAAGCTGATTGCCCTGTAAAATCAAGTGATGATTGCCTAAAGGATTTTCCTTTAATTTAGTAATTGCCGCTTGTGGAAGCTTTACCTCAATTTGCGTGCGACATGCTGTAGCGTATCTCGGACGATCCAAAACTTTGCCTGTAGTAATAAAAGCCATGTTTAATTCTCCATTAAAACGAAAAACAGTAATATCATTATAGCGATACATACCTTGTATTGCAGTTCCCAAACCTGTTTCGAAATGAGTAGTCACCTCGTAATTTGATAATAATTTGGTGCCTATTGTACAATGAGCAAACAGAGTCGCTTCCTCAGATATTTTGGCCACGTTAGCCATCCAAGGAATTGAACCGGTAATTTCTTTCGCAAACATCATTCCAACAATACTGGCTAAATCGCCTTCACAACCTGCAGGCACTTCCTGATCATTTAATAAGGATAAAGCCAAGCAAGCAGTTACCGATTTCTGACGAACCAAAGGAAAACATTCTACTGTTATTGCATCCAACTTTTCCTTTTTAATACAATCAGTTAGGATGTTATAAATTTTAGATGCATTCACTTTTTCTTCCACATTCTTATATTCGAATTCTCCCAGAAAAGCCGCATTACTTTCAGCATCCTCAAAACTACATAGGCTTTTCCAGTCAATTTGCTTTAAATTGATTCCCAGCTTACTCATCAACACATTCTTCTCTACACTCGAAGCAATCAACCAATCGGAAACATTGCCAATTAAGCCAACTTGCTTTCCTTTTAGAGCATCAATAGCCGAAGCAACTTCAACGTAACTTGAAAAATACGCCTTCATTTCCTCGGTATTTGAAAGCAAAACAGAACCAATCCCTTCGCGATTCATCCATGCTTTAATTTCCAATGCTGCCGCATTCGAATTATCCCATTCATTCGACAGAATAATATAGAATTTCCCCTTTTCAACCAATTGTTTTGTAGCGTACTCGCTCCCACCACTCAAAACAAATAAGATGTTTGCGTCATTATCTACAAATTGAAAATGATCAGCAAATTCTGGAAGCATATTTGAAAGTCTTTTCTTTCCTAGCTCAATGTATTTATCATCAGCCTCTTTAAAAGCCAAAATTTTTACTCGTAAATGAATCATTAGAATAGTTTATTGTTTTTCTTACATGTGATTTTTGGGATTTACTAATGGTTGCGCTCAAATATACAAAAGATATGATATTTGTGCCGTTAAGCTTATTCATAATTTTCACCTTTACATCTCACAATTCAAAAACAAATAAAAACAGACGCTTATTTTTCCAAAAACTAAAAATCTTATCTTGTTGTCCAAATTGCAACAATTTAACTTACAGAAATAAAATGACTAGTAAAAATATACAGAAAAACACCATTCGCTGGGGAATATTGGGGTGTGGAAATGTTACCGAAATTAAAAGCGGACCTGCTTATCAAAAAACAGATGGATTTGAAATTAATGCTGTAATGAGACGTGATGAAAACAAAGCACAAGATTACGCCAAAAGACATCACATAGATAAGCATTATGGAAATGCAGACGAACTAATTACTGATGAGGAAGTTGATGCAATTTATATTGCGACACCTCCTGATTCTCATAAATATTACGGAATAAAAGTTGCCCAGACCGGCAAAGCTTGTTGTATCGAGAAACCATTGGCTCCAAATTATCAGGATTGTCTTGAAATTTGTAATGCCTTTGATAAAGAAAACATCCCTTTGTTTGTAGCCTACTACCGCCGTTCTTTGCCTCGATTTATGCAAGTAAAAACATGGATTAAAGATAATTCGATTGGTGAAATAAGACACATTCGTTGGCATTTAAGCAAACCTGCTAATGACATTGATTTATCAGGAGAATACAACTGGCGAACTGATTCAAAAATAGCCCCTGGTGGCTACTTCGACGATTTGGCCAGCCATGGGATCGATTTGTTTATTCATTTATTGGGAAATATAAAAACAGTCTCTGGTATCAGTCACAACCAGCAAGCTTTGTATGATGCAAAAGATGCGGTTACTGCTTGTTGGTTACATGAAAATGGCATTACCGGAACAGGCAGTTGGAATTTTGGTTGCAACCACAGGGAAGATCGAGTTGAGATATTTGGCAGTAGAGGTAAAATTGAATTCTCGGTATTCGACGATGCCCCACTGTTACTAACAAATGAAAATGGCACACAGGAACTAATGATTGAAAATCCTGAAAACATACAAATCTACCATGTTCAAAACATGAGAGAGCATCTTTTGGGCAACATTCAACACCCATCTACTGGAGTAACGGCAGCCCACACCAGTTGGGTTATGGATAAAATTCTTGGGAATTTGTAAACTGCTCTGAAGTAGGTTCTTATAGCTATAAGCAAACACTCTCCTTGTCACCCAAAAGATAAGGAGAGTATCCCACATTAAACGCGAACACTTAAAGCCCTATTGATTAATTAATCAGAAATTCGATAATTTTCTATTTCAATTAATATCGAAAATATCTTGACCTCTCCTATTATAATAATTACATTGCCTCAAAAAAAAACAATGAATATAAATGACTTCAAACTCGAAAGATACTTCGCCAAACATGAATTTTCTGCGAAATACTTACTATCAAGTTCCGACTGTGATGGATATGAACTAAAATATGTTCTTGATGGCGCCTCAACTGAAGAACTGGAATTATGGGAAAACATGAAACTTGGCTACACCGAAAGTGAGGGTCATCCTCTTCTAAGAGAAATAATTTCAACCAACTACAAAAAACAATCAATTGAAAATATTGTTGTGGCAACACCCGGAGAGCTAAATTTCATAAGCATGAATGTTCTCCTTGAGTCTTCGGATCATGTCATAAGGGTTGCTCCCTGCTATCAATCTTTATACGAAGTAGTAAAATCGATAGGATGCGAGCTGTCTAGTTGGTATCCAAACCCAGATGATTGGACTTTTGATACAAAAAAACTTGAGCTGCTAATAAAGCCAAATACAAAACTTATTATTATCAATTTCCCTCACAACCCTACTGGCAGTTACCTGTCATTAGATCAACTGAATGAGATTGTAAGAATTGCCAGAGAGAAGAACATTTACATTTTCTCCGATGAAATGTATCACAAATTAATTGTTGGTGATCTTCCAGAACTTCCTCCGATCTGCGATCTTTACGAAAAAGGCATAAGCCTTTGGGGCGCTTCAAAAACATTTGGACTAGCTGGTTTACGAACAGGTTGGTTGGTTAGCCAGGATAAAGAATTTCTTAAACGCGTAGTCTCTTATAAAGACTATTTAAGCATATGTACTAGTGCTCCGAGTGAAGTATTAACAATTATGGCATTGAATAATATGGATCGCTTCCTACTACCTAACCTAAAGAAGGTAAAACGAAACATTGCCTTGTTTACGAATTTTGCTAAAAATCAGAAAGTAATAGAAAGCTTTGTTCCTCCACGTGCAGGTACTACATCATTTGTGAAATTGAATATTGACTGTTCTGCATTAGAATTTAGTGACCACTTGGTAAAAGAAACTGGTATCATGACTGTTCCTGCTGAGATGTTCGAGTACGAAGGCAAATACATCAGACTTGGCTTTGGAAGAGAGAACTTCCCTGAAATTCTGGAAATTTTAGAAGAATACTTCAAGAAGTTTTACGCGTAATTAGAAATATTGAAAAACGAATCAAAAAAAGAGCTTCTGGACTAGCGCCTGAAGTTCTTTTCAGTTCAAATGAATTCAAAATTTATTTAAATACTATCTCCAAGAATCCATACCCGATATTTCCTTTTAATTATTATGCATTGTAAAAATGGATATATCAACAATCTAACAAGCCTCTCCTCAAACAATTACATTTTGCACGTAACCACAACCACCTCTCTTCCTAGAATATAGGAAATACATATCCACGAGAGATAACTCACAAAACGAAAAAATATCATTTTCCATTGGCTATAAAACGAATAAAAACCCTTATTTTTAACGTTTAAAAATAAGAATATGGAGGACATGATATTTTATGATAGATTGCAATTCGCATTTACTATCACATTTCACTATATATTTCCACAATTAACGATGGGACTATCTTTAATGATTGTCTATTTTAAATGGAAATATTTAAGAACTAAACTTGAAAAGTTTAACAATGCGGCAAAATTCTTCATGAAGATTTTTGCCATTAATTTTACCATGGGCGTTGTAACCGGAATTCCAATGGAATTTCAGTTTGGAACTAATTGGGCTAAATTCTCGGAACTAACCGGAGGTATTATCGGTCAAACCCTGGCCATGGAAGGTCTGTTCTCATTTTTTCTCGAATCTTCTTTTCTGGCACTTTTCATTTTTGGTGAAAAGCTAATGGGACAAAAACTACATTTCTTAACAGGTTTTCTAGTCTTTTTAGGTTCCTGGGCAAGTGGTTACTTAATATTAGCGACTAATGCCTGGATGCAAAATCCGGTTGGTCACGAAATTTTAGAGAATGGCAAGTTCGTATTAACTAATTTCTCTGCCTTATTCAGTAATCCTTGGTTGCTGCCTGCCTTTTTACACAATCAATTCGCATCTGTAGTAACCTCATCCTTTGTTGTGGCTGCTATTGGTGCTTTTTACGTATTAATCAATAAGAATTTAGAATACGGAAAGTTGTTTTTGAAAACGGGTGTTATTTTCGGTTTTGTTTCGAGTTTGCTAGTGGCTGTCCCAACGGGCGATTGGAATGCTAAAAATGTAGCCAAATACCAACCAGCAGCCTTTGCCGCCATGGAAGGGATTTTTGAAACGGAAGAAGCAGGTGCCGAAATCATACTTATTGGTCAACCCAATATGGTTGAAAAAAAGATAGACAACAAAATTGCCGTTCCAAATATCTTAAGTTTTTTAACTTATCAGGATTGGAACAAGCAAATTCCGGGAATGGATCAATTCAAAAAAGAAGAATTACCCGATAATATTCCTGCTCTTTACTATTCCTATCATATTATGGTCGGATTGGGCACCATTTTTATCGGATTAATGGGCTTGGCACTTTTATTTTTATGGAGAAAAAAACTCTATACAATGAATACATTGCTTTGGGCCATTATGTTCGCATTCCCTTTTCCTTATATCGCAAACATAACCGGATGGTATGTTGCCGAACTGGGACGACAGCCGTATTTGGTATATGGTTTATTGAAAACCGTTGATGGAATTTCTCCAACAGTTTCGTCAGGAAATACTTTATTTACCCTATTGGGATTTGTTGGTTTATATATGCTCCTTGGCTTACTGTTCCTGGTTTTGGTTGGTAAAACAATTCACAAAGGACCCGAAACACAAACACATTAATTATGGAATTATTTTGGTACACAATAATAGCTATTGTTTTAGCTGTTTTCTTCATATTGGACGGTTACGATTTTGGAACAGGAATTATTCATTTGTTTTTTGCTAAAAAGGAAAAAGACAAGGAAGTAATTGCAAAAGCCGCAGGTCTCTTCTGGGACTCGAATGAAGTTTGGTTGGTGGCGGCCGGAGGATTGTTATTTATGGCCTTCCCGACCTTTTACGCCTCTGTTTTTAGTGGTTTTTATCTTCCTTTAATCATTGTTCTGTGGTTTATTATTTTCAGAGCAATAGGTTTAGAGTTACGCAGCCAGTTTCACTATCAGATGTGGAAGGATATTTGGGATAAATCATTTGGCGTTTCGAGCTTACTGCTAACACTGTTTTTTGGTATTGCACTGGGTAATGTTATTCGAGGTGTAAACTTGGGAGGTGTTGAAAATGGCGTATCAGCTTACGAAGCACACTACTTTTTCCTTCCCCTGTGGAACAGCAGTTTTAGCCCAGCAGGAACTCACCCCGGAGTTATTGATTGGTTCACAATTGTGATTGGAATAATTGCCGTTGTCACCTTATCCATTCATGGTGCCAACTGGATCATCTTAAAAACCGAATCATCGATTAATGAAAAACTGAAGTCGGTAGTTTTCAAGCTAAATATTGCTCTATTACTACTTACTATTTTCTCTGTATCCATATGGCACATCATTAAGCCACAGCCATTTTCGAACTTTACGGATAATCCACTACTTTTCATTTTTCCGATGATCTATCTTAGTGGCTTGTTTGGCACTTTTTTCATTAAAAGATTCAAAAAAGATGTATATGCCTTTACCTGCTCGTCGCTAATTATTGTTGGCGGAATAACTTCTTCATTGGCATCTATGTTTCCAGTGATTTTACCTTCGACCAATACTGTAAACGAGTCCTTAACCATTTACAACACTGCCACAAGTGAATATGGTTTATCGGTTGCCATTGGCTGGGGAATTATTGGCTTTGCATTACTTCTGGTTTACATGCTTGTTCAGAAGAGATTAATGGGAGGGAAAATTGATAACATGGATTACGGACATTAATATTGCGAGCCATTTCATGACAGATACACTTATTTCTTTACTAAGCATTCTTATTGGAATAGTTGGAGCCAACAGCACCAGCTTATTCTTTAAAAAATATTCATTTGGATTAATTGGAAATACCATTGCCGGAGTTTTCGGCAGTGTTTTTTTCATTAAATCGATTGGTCGATTAGGATTTTCACCCCAAGCTATCATGCACACAGGTAGCGTAAATACAAGCTTATTTGCACTAAACTGTGTGGTGTCTTTTTGTGGTGGTTTGCTTGCCGTGATTTTACTGAGCAAACTGGCAATAAAATTCAATAAATCGGATAAAATCAACTAAGCAGCACTACAAACCAAATAAGCAGGCTCAAATTCATAAGGTGTTGTGCTGTGAGCAGCAATTCTATCACCGATTACGTCAACCCACCGCTCTTGTTGCGCAGTTCCTGCCACACGAAAGCTTAGTTGTTAGCAAACGTTAACCATTGTTATTGATGGATTTATTCTTTTGATGTTCTCTCCGAAGTCTTTCTTCGATTTCTTTTTTTATTTTTTCAGAAAATTGAATATTTACAAATAATATTGCATCAACTTTGATATGATCTTCTTCGAATCTACTTCTTAATTTATTCAGAATGAGTATTTCGATTTCTTTTCTTTTAAAAGAATATATCTCTCCTATACTATACTGCCCAAAGATTCCATTCAGAATTTCTAATATTTCTGGAAAGACAGAATCATTGAAATCGTTTTTTGTCTGTAATGAAGCTACGTAATTTTTATCGGATGTATACCTCATTTTGAAATCATAAGAAAATCGTACCCCATCCTTAGATACAGAACAAAGTGAATCACTTATTACTTGTTGGAAGGGGAAGTTTATTTCAATATTGTTAGGATTTTTACTGAAGTTCCCATTGTTAGGTATGATAATATCGTCCAATAATATAATGGAGGAATTAGAAAAAAATCTTGTATCGTTTTTATGAATAGTCAAATTATTACTCTGCGAATGAATAGAGATAAGCAATAAAACTGCAATTAAATAATTCGTTTTCATGATACTTGTCTGTTGTAATTAAATGTTTGCTAATGGCAGTCTGTCTAAAAACGAATCCAACTGCTTAATTAAGTTTTAAATATAGCGG
>JBFFMG010000141.1:0-8745 GCA_041554215.1 Labilibaculum sp. | reverse complement strand
GGTATTTTTGTTATTGCTTCGTGGATGTCAGTATCAAAAACTTGATTAACAGCCTCGATTTCTTTTACTCCGTTTTGAGTAATAAATTCTTTGAAACTGCCATAAATTAAATGAACGCCTTCCTTTATTGCATCAATGTCTTTTGCAGCATCGATAGATTGCAAGGCGCGTTCGAAGTTGTCCATTACGGGAAGAACGTTAATTAGAATTTTTTCTCCAGCCGATTTGGTCAAATCCATTTTCTCTTTTAGAGTTCTTTTGCGATAGTTGTCAAATTCAGCTGACAAACGTACATACTTGTCATTAATTTCCTGAAGTTTAATTCCTAATTCTTCCAATTCATCAGCCTTTTGTTCTTCAGGTGATTTCTCGGTTTTTTCACTTTCGATAGTTTCTTCGGTCTTTGGTTCTTCCTTCTCGCAGGTCTCTTCTACTGTTTGATTTTCAGTAGCTTCTATATCTTTCTCTTCCAATTTTTCTTTTTTTGATTTGTTTTTATCTTTTGTCATTTTTCAATGATTTTTTATCGTTCTGATTTTAACTGGCCATTAAATTACAAATAGTCTGCCAATGTGCTGTCTTCCGACAAATTGGCACAAAGTTAGAATTTGTTACTGCAATTGTTTCAAATTTTATACAATTCAATTAATTACACTGTTACTATTCTTGCAAAATTGAAGATTGTATCTTGTCTTTTTTCAGTTTTAAACAAAAATAAAAGCCACTCAAGTTGATGAGTGGCTTCAATATGTTCTAGTAATTATCACTTTTTTTGGTAGTACTGAAGAATCAATTCTAATTTTTCACCTCTAAGGTTTTTAGCTAAAATAATTCCATCACCATCAATTAAAAAGTTGGATGGGATAGAGCTAATACCAAATTTATTGGAAGTCGGAGAGTGCCATCCCTTTAATTCACTTACATGATAATCCCAATTGAGTTTGTCTTTAGTTATTGCAGCTTTCCAGTTTGCTTGTTTGGTGTCCAAAGAAAAACTATAAATGGTAAATCCTTTTCCATTTTTAAAATTGGCGTTTTTGAATTTATTGTAGGCATCTACTATTCTTGGGTTTTCGGCACGACAAGGAGGACACCATGAAGCCCAAAAATCAACCAAAACTAATTTGCCTTCTAGTGAGCTTAATTTAATTTCGCTTCCTTCTATCGACTTTGCAACAATATTAGGTAACCTGTCTCCAACTTCATAACCTTCTTTAGTCTCTTTCCCATCAGCTAGATTTGAAGAAGCTGCGAAAGAGGATAAGGAAAAAAGAAAGGAGAATAATATCAAGCTTAAATGTATTTTTTTCATAACTCAAAGTTTTATCTATTATTAACTATTTCTAATTCTCTAAATTAATTAGATATCCTTATTTAAAATGTTAATAAATAGTTAATTGCTGATTCTTTTGATGTTAGCACCAATTGCATTTAAACGGAGGTCAATGTTTTCGTATCCTCTGTCTATTTGATCAATATTGTGAATTGTACTTTTTCCATCGGCAGAAAGTGCTGCAATAAGAAGTGCAACTCCGGCTCTAATGTCTGGAGAAACCATAGTGGTTGGCCGTAAACCTTGCTCTTGGTTTAAACCGATAACCGTCGCTCTGTGCGGATCGCAAAGAATAATTTGAGCACCCATATCTATTAGTTTATCCGTAAAGAACAAACGACTTTCAAACATTTTTTGATGAATAAGTACACTTCCCTTTGCTTGTGTTGCAATAACAAGGAAAATACTTAGTAGATCAGGAGTAAGTCCTGGCCATGGAGCATCTGCAATAGTTAAAATGGATCCGTCGATGAAGGTTTCAATTTGATAATTTTCTTGCTTGGGAATATAAATATCATCGCCTCTTAATTCCATTTTTACACCTAATCGTTTAAATGCATCTGGAATCATCCCCAATTCTTTGTAGGCAACATCTTTTATAGTGATTTCCGATTTGGTCATTACTGCAAGTCCAATAAAACTTCCAATTTCAATCATATCCGGAAGCACTTTGTGCTCGCATCCCGATAATGATTTAACTCCTTCAATCGATAAAAGGTTAGAGCCAACACCATCTATTTTTGCGCCCATTGATATCAACATTTTGCACAATTGTTGTATGTATGGTTCGCAGGCCGCATTGTATAGTGTTGTTATTCCTTCAGACATAACTGCAGCCATAATAATGTTCGCAGTTCCCGTAACAGATGCTTCATCAAGCAATATATAGCATCCTTTTAATTCGCTTGCCTCAACACGATAAAAATTTTCACCTGGATTAAAATTAAATTTTGCGCCTAGTTTTTCAAATCCTAAAAAGTGCGTGTCTAAACGTCTTCGTCCAATTTTATCTCCGCCTGGGCGAGGAATATATCCTTTCCCAAATCGGGCTAATAGGGGACCAATAATCATTATTGAACCTCTTAATGATGATCCTTTACTTGCAAATTCAGGTGAATTTAAATAATCAAGATTAATGTTTTTTGCTTCGAAGGAATACGTGCTTTTAGATTCTTGACATACGCTGACTCCAAGTTCTGAGAGCAATTCGATTAGTTTATTGACATCAAGTATGTTCGGAATATTATGGATAGTAACCTTTTCTTCAGTTAAAAGAGTGGCACATAAAATCTGAAGAGCCTCATTTTTTGCCCCTTGCGGAGTTAGTTCTCCCTTTAACGATTTGCCACCAATAATTTCGAAAGTGCTCATTGGCTAATTGTGTTTTTTTGTGTGTTTTAGGTTTTAAAGATAATGATAAAAAGCATTTTAGAAAGTTAAATCGAGCTTGGTTTCGACATAAAAAAAACCGGTATGGAACCGGTTTTTATTTTATATTCTTGGTTTGTTAAACTTTCGATGATCGTTTTTGTTGTCGTTGCGATTATCAGATCTAGGATTTTTTTTCTTTTTGACCTTCTGAATGTACTCACTTTCTCTAACTTCCGTTAATTTCAAACGCTCTGGTATCTCAAGTTTTCCTTTCGATAATTCAGTCAAATCTTTAAATATTTTTTCGTCAGGCACACTATCTTTATTCCAGTTAAGGAATGATTTTTTCATGTGATTAGCAATCATTAAAATGAGTGCATCTTTTTCCTTTTGATCCTCAATCTCAATGGCTTTTGCAATTAAAGCTTCTACCGTGCGACCATAATGACGATACTTAATTCTTTTCTTGTTGTAAGGTAATCGATCTGGTTTTTCAGCTAACTTTTCTCTGGTTGGAGCTTCGTATGGAGAGTCTATGTCTAATTCAAAATCAGACATGATAGTAATATGATCCCACAGTTTGTGTCTAAAATCACTTACGTCTCTAAGGTGAGGATACATATTTCCCATAATGGCAATTATACTTTTTACCACGTGGTTTCTCTCGGCCCTGTCTTCAATAGTTAAGGCAAAATCTACCATTTTGTGAACATTCCGTCCATATTCAGGAAGAATAAGATGTTTCCTACTTGAATTATAATCCATTTATTTTATTGTTGTTTTTATCTGGTAATAACAATTTTTTATGCGATGGGCAATTGTGCGAACTAGTAAGAATGTAACGCAATAGCACAAAAAAAATTGAAGATAGTTTATTAATACAATTGGGTGATCTAAGATTCCATCGGTTTTACTAAATGAAGTAGAAGAGAAGCTTTAATGAATTGTTTTATGAATTAAACAATTTCAGAAAATCTTAGAACTCATGACAAATGTAACAGATTTCTTCTTTCAATACAAATAGTTACAGTATTTATCCTACAATTTTAAGTTTTGCGAATTTTAGTAATAACTGTTTTTGTCCAACATTTTGAAAAAACACAGTTGCCTTAATGTTTGGTTTGCTTCCTTCCATTTGCAAAACTTTACCTTTTCCGAATCGTTGGTGCTCAACAATCATGCCCGATTGAATCTGTTCTGGATTCGAAGGAATAAAATTCGGATCGTTATCTTCATTGTTTGTTCTATTACGAGTTATAGGTTGATTTAGTTTTGGTTTTGAGGAAAAACTTTGTTTTGCTTCGAATCTTTTTGGTTGGCTTACTACTTCAGAATTGGTTCTGCTTTGGAAATTTTCATTTCGTGCTCCAGAAAAATCAGGCTCTGTTTCAAATTGCATATCTACAAATTGCTCATCAATTTCATTAATGAAACGGCTTGGACGAGGATAGCTGATGTTTCCCCATTTATATCTCGATTTTGCAAAAGATAAGGTAACCTTAGTCTCGGCTCTGGTTAGGGCAACATAAAATAATCTTCGTTCTTCTTCTAATTCTTGATTAGTACTTGTTGCCATTTGAGAAGGAAACAAATCTTCTTCTAACCCAACAATATGCAAATGCGAAAATTCAAGCCCTTTTGCCGAGTGAATTGTCATTAAAGTAACTTTGTTCCGATCTTCATCTTTGTCTTTATCCTGATCTGTTAAAAGGGCAACATCTTCCAAATAATTGGCCAATTGTAATTCATTACCTTCCTCCAAGGAGTTTTGTGTAAATTCTTGAATGCCATTTAAAAGTTCCTGAATGTTTTCATGTCTGGATACTCCTTCGGGCGACCTGTCATTATATAGTTCTTGGACGATGCCTGTTGTTTTTGCCACATGGTTTGCAAGGTCAATAGCAGAGTCGGTATCTTGTCTTTTCTGAAAATCAGTAATTAAAGCAGCAAATTTCATCAATTTTGAAATGGTGCCAGAATTGATTCCATATGGTCTTTGGTTCAGGCCGCAAATAACATCCCAAATACTGCATTCATTTTGAGTGGCAGCATCCTGAAGCTTACTCACAGTTGTGTCGCCAATTCCTCTTTTGGGATAGTTAATAACCCTTTTAATTGCCTCTTCGTCATTCGGGTTCACCGTTAAGCGGAAGTAGGAAAGTAGATCCTTAATTTCTTTTCTCTGATAAAAGGAAAGTCCTCCGTATATTTTATAAGGTAAATTGAGTTTACGTAACGATTCCTCAAAAATTCTCGATTGAGCATTTGTCCTATAAAGAATAGCGAAATCCTGATATTGCAAATGCTCACGCATTCTTTCTTCAAAAATTGCGTTAGC
The DNA here is from genome assembly GCA_041554215.1 of Labilibaculum sp. Lineage (GTDB taxonomy): Bacteria > Bacteroidota > Bacteroidia > Bacteroidales > Marinifilaceae > Labilibaculum. The sequence continues at coordinate 3,703 of JBFFMG010000141.1, read as the reverse complement.
AACAATATATCCTTCTTCGTGATCGGTAAGTGCTTTAACGATTCTTATTTTTTCGCCTACCTCATTTTCCGAAAAGGATACTTTTTTTATCTGATCACGATTCTTATGAATTACACTATTTGCTGCATTCACAATATTTTGTGTCGATCGGTAATTCTGCTCTAATTTGTAAAGCTTGTAATTTGGATAATCATTTTTAAAATTGAGGATGTTTTCAATTTTAGCACCACGAAATGAATAGATACTCTGGGCATCATCACCAACCACACAAACATTTTTATGATTCTCGGCAAGCTTTTTTACAATTAAATATTGTGAATAATTGGTATCCTGATACTCATCCACCAATACGTATTTAAATTTATTCTGATATTTTTCTAAAATTTCGGGTTTGGATTTAAATAAGATGTTGGTTTGCAGTAAAAGATCATCAAAATCCATTGCATTGGCTTGCCGACACCTTTGGCTATATTTTTTATAAATTTCAAATATCAACGGACGACGATTGCTCGAATCAATTTTTTGAATGCTTGAATTTTGAGCATAGGCATTCGCTGTAATCAAATTGTTTTTTGCTGATGAAATTCGATTCAAGACTTCATTTGCCTTGTAAACTTTATCATCAAGCTGCATTTCTCTAATGATGGCCCGAAGTAAATTTCTAGAATCTTGAGTGTCGTAAATCGTAAAATTAGAATCAAAACCTAAATGTTCAGCTTCGTAACGTAATATTTTTGAAAATATAGAATGGAAAGTTCCCATCCATAAAGATTTAGATTGCTCTTGATCGACCAGATTTCCAATCCTTTCTTTCATTTCTCGCGCCGCTTTATTGGTAAAGGTTAAAGCGAGGATCGAATATGCCGGAATTTTCTGATTTAAAAGATGAGCAATTCGATAAGTTAATACACGTGTTTTGCCCGATCCAGCTCCCGCAATTACCAATGATGCTCCATTAATATTTTCAACGGCTTCACGTTGCACTGTATTCAACTCTTTTAAATATTCCATTCTATTCAATCTGTTTTCCAATTAATTTGAACTTCAAAATTAATATTTGAACTGTAATTTTCGCTTATTTTTTTAATATTACTCCATAATTAATTCTATTTTGTAGTAATCAAGTAAATAGTCTTTGGTATTGTCCAAATGTTCTGTTTGTGCTATTAATTGGGATTATATGTGTTTCAAGCTGCATTTAATATGTGTTTGGCAACTAAAGATAATTGTTTAATAGTAGAAAAAACGGCTTAATTTTTTTAATATTGTAAATCCAGATATATCATAAAACTATTCATACATCAATATGAGAATTAAGTCCAGCTTATTAAATTCGACGATAGGTTTTCGCTTGTCACTTTTTGTGATTTTTGCGTTGTTGTCTAATCCTATCTTCTCGCAAATAACGGGAGTAACGGCTAGTCATAAATCAGTAAGCCAATATTCAGGTTCACCACAAGACTCTATTTATGTTTTTTGTGATAATATTGGCTCTGGTGTTGGAGAACTAAAAGCTGCACCAAATAATGGTAGTACTGGTTGGACATTTACGTGGACTAAATGGGATTCGGGAACGGGTACTTTTGCCATATCAATTCCTTCGGTAGATACTCCAACAGAATCGATATTGACAAATTTGCCGAATGGATTGTATAAAGTTGAAGGTAGTAATGGTGTGGATTCTTTTAGCGATCAGGCTTGGGTTCTTAATAACAGTAACGGCAAACCTAGTTTGACTTTAAGTTTAATGGATTGTGTTGGATTACATTTTGTTGGATCATTCCAGCCAGTTGATTTGAAATATAATGATATTTATGCAAGTGATGTAAATGACTTGAAAAGTGTTGTGGTTGAAGCAGAAGGTAATGTTGTGAAATTTTCATTATCTAGAAATGGAGCGGAAATCTTAACTGCTTCAGAATCATTAGGAGTGTTGCCTTATTTGCAAGTTGGCAAAAGCCTAATCGACCAGGACGCTTTTGTAGGTGATTTACCATATGTTGTAGCTGTTTTGGATCAATATAATTGTGAATTTGTGTCGGATCCAATTTTATCCCCAACTTATGTTGTAAAAGCAGAATTTACTATTGATCCCATGACAGGAGAAGCTCCTTTAGAGGTAAATTTTACGAATGAATCAGTAAATGCTGACGATTTCGAGTGGTTTATTTATCAGGACTTTGATCGTATTCTTGATGCGACCACTATTGTGGATAGTTTATTGGTGGATGGCATCGTCACTGATGAAACTCCTCTTTCTTATACATACTTGCATCCAGGGAATTATTTTGTGAAGTTAATAGCTTCCTCTGATAAAGGGCCGGAAACATGTATCGACGAGTTTTATTTAAAGACAGAAGGAACACCAATTGTAGTCGATACTTCGTTGGTTGAAGTGGCAAATTATTTTATTCCAAGCAAGCATGGGGTATGGCAAATTAAATCTCAATCCTTAAAAAGTTTTAGTGCGACGATTATCAACCGATGGGGAAGAGTGATTTATTCCTGGTCGAATCCTGATGAAAGTTGGAATGGGAAAGTGAATGGGAAGTGGGCTACTCCGGGAACTTATTTTTATGTGATTACTGCAACAGGAAGAGAAGAGCAAAAAAAGAAGTATACCAAGAAAGGTTCTTTTATGCTGATTAGAAAATAGAACACTACATTTATAGGAATGATTTTGTGTATAAAAAAGTAAAGGCCTCATGTGAGGCCTTTACTTTTTATTTATGCTTCAGCAGTTTCTTCCTGATAAGCCGCTAATAGTTCGGACTGTACTTCGTTCGGAACTTTTTCATAGGAGTCGAATTTCATCGTAAACTGAGCTCTACCTCTGGTTAATGAACTTAAAGTAGTTGAGTATTTGTTCATTTCCTTTAAAGGTACTTTAGCAAGAATTTTTTGAAATCCCTTTTCTGCTTCCATTCCCATAATCATTGCTCTTCGAGTTTGCAAATCACTCATTACATCACCCATTCTATCTTCCGGCACCAATACCTCTATATTATATATTGGTTCCAAAATTTTAGGGCCAGCGTTCTTAAAAGCAGCACTAAATGCATGTCTGCCTGCAAGTCTGAACGAAATCTCGTTAGAATCTACGGCGTGCATTTTTCCATCATAAACAATTACTCGAATATCCCTGGCATACGAACCTGTAAGAGGACCTTCATCCATTTTCTCCATTATTCCTTTTTGGATTGCTGGAAGAAAGCGTGTGTCAATTGCTCCACCAACAATACAGTTGCAGAAAACTAATTTTCCACCCCAGCTTAGTTGGGTTACTTCAGTGCCACGTAGATTCACTTTCATTTCTTTTCCATCTACTTTGTACATTACAGGATCAGGCATTCCTTCAGTATAGGGTTCAATTATCATATGAACTTCTCCAAACTGACCAGAACCTCCCGATTGTTTTTTATGGCGATAATCAGCAAGGGCTAGTTTTGTGATAGTTTCGCGATATGGGATTTTAGGAGTAAGAAAATCAATTTCAATATGGTCGTTATGGCTTAATCTCCATTTTAGGGTATTCATGTGAAATTCGCCTTGTCCGTGTAGTATGATTTGTTTTAATTCTTTTGAATATTCAATTAATATTGTTGGATCCTCTTCGTGCATTCTGTGAAGTAGTTCCCCAAGTTTTTCATCATCAGAATCATCTTTTGCTTTTACAGCAGTTCGGTATTTTGGTTCAGGGAAT
>JBFFMG010000140.1:0-8766 GCA_041554215.1 Labilibaculum sp. | reverse complement strand
TTCTTCATGAATTTTCACTTTTAACTGTTTCTTTTTAATAGCTTTGTTAAAGCAATAAATAATTATTTCCAAATTATTTTTAGGATGAGTGAAATATAAGTTTGAGTTATTTAATAATTATGTTTTGGCTGATATCCAGTGCTGTAACAGAATGTGTGAGGGCACCAATTGAAATGAAATCCACACCGGTTTTTGCTACACCTGAAATTCTCTCCAAATTCATATTACCTGACGCTTCAACCAAGGCTTTTCCATTAATATAATGAACAGCTTCTGTCATTAATTCATTACTCATATTATCAAGCATAATAATATCTGCGCCAGCCTTTACAGCTTCTTTTACTTCTATTATGTTTGTTGTTTCTACTTCAACTTTAATCTCTGAAGAAACGGCTTTACGAATCTGTTCAACGGCAGCAGTAATGCTTCCAGCAATCTTAATATGATTGTCTTTTATCATCACCATATCATATAAACCTATTCGATGATTGGTTCCTCCACCCATTTTAACAGCATATTTGTCGAATGTCCGTAAGCCTGGTACGGTTTTTCTTGTGTCAAGAATTTTCACCTTTGTTCCTTTGGCTTCAGCAACATATTTAGCTGTCTCAGTTGCAATTCCCGACATTCTTTGGATTAAATTTAATGCTAATCTTTCTCCGGTTAAAAGAGCTCTGAATGTTCCTTTTGTCTCAAGAATTACTTCTCCTTTAACTACACGATCTCCATCTTTAACTTTTGGGTTCCACTCTAGATTTTCATCTAATTTACGAAATACCATCTCAGCAATATTTATACCAGCTATTATGCCATCAGCTTTAGCTGTCATGCTTGCTGTGGCCAGAGTATTTTCAGGAACGATATTATTTGTGGTTACATCACCACTTCCGATATCTTCCTGAAAAGCATGATTAATAATGAGTTCAATTTCCTGAGTGTTAAATTCGAATTCTTTCATATTTTATTTCAATTAATCCTGTGATCGGTGATCTACGGGAACAAAAAATAGTTCTTTATTTATTTGTTGAATGGAGTGGGTTAGGTAGATTGATTTTTCTTTAGGGAAATCTTCCCTGTAATGTCCACCACGACTCTCTTGCCTAGCTAGTGCAGCAGTAGCTAGCAAACTACTAACGCGAATAAGATTTTGCATGCGAATACTATAGTATTCGTAAGGTTCAAAAGGAAAAGTTTTCTCTAATGATTCTAAAAAACAGATCACTTCTGAAAGCTCTTCCTTTTTCCGAACTATTCCAACTTTTACATTCATTTCATTTGCAATTTTATTGCTATAAGTAAGAAACAACTGTTCAAGTTTTAAATTAATGTACATCTCCGTTTTATTTAACGGAAAAGGACTTGTTATTGTTTGTGTTTTGAAAGCATGATCGACAGCTCTCTTACCAAAAACCAAGCATTCCAGTAATGAGTTGGAGGCTAATCTGTTAGCGCCCATGACACCAGTTGATGCCAATTCTCCACATGCATACAATCTTGATATATTGGTTTCCCCGTTGAGCTTTGTTTTAATCCCACCAACCATATAGTGAGCAGCAGGAGCAACAGGAATTTCCTGACTCATATCAACACCAGAGTTTTCGCAATTTTTATTAATTGATGGGAAGCGATTTTTGATCTTTTCACCATCCAAATGTTTAAGGCTAAGAATTACATGATCGCTGCCACTCTCTTTCATCTGGTTAAAAATGGAACGCGCCACAATATCTCGAGGAGCTAGTTCGGCAAGAGGATGAATTGCCACCATGAATCGTTCTCCTTTGGAATTTAACAGATGTGCACCTTCACCTCTAACAGCTTCACTAATAAGAAATGTGTGTCCATCTTTAGAATAAAAAGAACTTGGATGAAACTGAATGAATTCCATATCGGCAATTTCGGCACCAGCTTTGTAAGCCAGGTTTATTCCATCTCCAACAGTAGTGTGCGGGTTTGTTGTTCTTTTGAATATTGCGGAAGCACCACCGCTAGCAAGAATTGTATTTTTAGCTTCAATTAATAAATTGGTATTATTGCTAATATTGTAGCTTTTTACTCCGGCACAAACATTGTTTTCCACGAGCAATTCAAAAACCATTTGATTTTCAAATATTTCAATATTTGGATTGTTTAGTACTTTATTAATTAAAAAAAGTGTCATTTCTCTCCCTGTTGAATCACCTCCGGCATGAAGAATTCGTCTTCTATGGTGTCCACCTTCAAGACCAAGGGCAAGTTTGCCATTTTCCTGATCAAACACCATTCCCATGTCAATTAAGTCTTGAATTCGATCAGGACCTTCTTTTACAAGAATTTCTACGGGAATAAAATCGCATAATCCTCGGCCAGCCGTTAAGGTATCTTCTAAATGATATTGAGGGAAATCTTCGGGATCTGTTACTGCAGCTATTCCGCCCTGAGCATAATAGGAATTACTAACATCAAGCGTCGACTTTGTTACAATGGCAACTTTTCCAAATCGAGAAGCGTAATAGGCCGAATATAAACCAGCCAATCCACTTCCGATTATTAAAAAATCGAACTGTTTATGTTGCATCATTAAAAATCTAGATTCGTGCAAAATTAGGGATTTTCATCTTATTTTGTTGCAAAAATATACGATTTTTAAAGAAGGCGAAAGTAATTGTAACTATTCTGTTAAGGAATTGGTCATTTTGGGGCTAAAAAAAAGCGGCAATTTTTGATATTGCCGCTTAAGTAATAAAAACAAAAGAGAATTATTCCATTAATTCCTTAAGTAGTTTTCGAACAGAAGTTACAGATTCAACCTTATATTTTGCCGCTGTTTTCTTCAAACCAACTTTTATGGTATGCGCTGATTCTGGAAGTTCACGAAACATATACTCATCAGTCCAGTCATCGCCAATAGCCAATATGAAATCGAAATTTTGGTTTTGAATAAATTGCATGGCCGCAATGCCTTTGTTAATTCCACCACTTTTAACTTCAACTACTTTATTACCTTCTAATATTTCTAGGTTGTGATTGGCGATCATTGTAGTCAGCTCATCTTTAAGTTCATTCGCTCTTAATTCTCCTTGTTCAGGTTCTGCTTTTCGGAAATGCCAAACAAGAGAATAGTTTTTTTCCTCGATAAATGACCCAGGAGTTTGATCTACAAATGTTTCTAGAGTGGGACGGATGTTAGGTTTCCATACATCCGATGCATTGCTAAGCATTTTCCATTCTTTCTGATATTTTCGAAGCCACACACCATGTTCAACAATTAAATTTATTTTATGTCCTTCGAACCATTTTTCTAGGCTATCTCTATCCCTGCCACTAATAATTGTAATTACATTTCGAGGATCTTCTTCCAATTTGAAAAGGATTTCATGAAGTTCCTCATTCGGCTTAGCATCATTAGGATTGGTTTTAAAGCCAGCTAATGTTCCATCATAATCAAGAAAAATAGCTCTTTTTGAAGAAGATTTGTATTCAGTTGTAAGCTTATCCATAATCTTACTATTAATTTTCTTCGCATAAAATGAGTTCTGAATCTTTTCAACTTTTTTTAACGATTTTACAAATTCACTTGCCCATTTAAAAACATCATATCGTTTTATTCTGTCCTGAAGAAAGATCATTCGCTCACGTTGCTCTTCAAGTGGCATAATTAATGCTTGATTTATTGCCTCTGCAATTTCATTAATATTGTTCGGATTAATGATTATTGCTTCGCCCATTTCTTTGGCTACTCCGGCCATTTCACTTAAAATCATTACACCTGTTCTATTGGTTCTTGCTGCAACATATTCTTTTGCAACCAGATTCATTCCATCTCTAACAGGGGTTACCAGAGCAACATCACAAGAGCTGTACAACTCAATTAGGTTTTCAAAAGGCAGTGAGCGGTAAAAATACCAAACCGGGGTGTAGTTGATACTGCCAAATTTACCATTCACGGTTCCAACTAATTCATCCACTTCTCTTTTTAAGTTGATGTAGTGTTCTACAGTTCCACGAGATGGAACAGCCAACATGATTAATGTTACTTTGCCAATAAATTCAGGATAATCTTCCAAAAATTTTGAGAAAGCCCGTAAGCGATTCGGAATTCCTTTTGAATAATCCATTCGATCTATCGACAGAATCAGCTTCCGATCAGGTGAAACCAGAAAATATTTTTCCAGTTCACGATGAAGTTTCGATTTTTCCTGAAGAGGTTTTTGAAAAGTTTGAGTTGCCGCGGCTCTAAATTTATCGTAGTCAATTCCCATTGGAAACGAATCAACAAGAATAATCCTGTCCTCAACATGAATTTCATTGAAGGATATTTCATAACCCATTAATCGTCTTACGCTACTACAGAAGTGACGCTGATAATCGAAAGTGTGAAAGCCAATTAAATCGGCGCCCAACATTCCTTGAATCAGTTCTTTTCTCCAGGGTAAGATTCGGAAAACTTCGAAGGATGGGAAGGGAATGTGGAGGAAAAAACCTACTGTAACGCCAGGTTTTTTCGATTTAATCATTTCAGGAACTAATAGTAATTGATAATCATGTATCCATATCGTATCACCCTCTTCAAGAGTTGCCAAAGCTTTATCAGCGAATTTTTGATTTACACTTACAAATGCATCCCATAATTCAGGATCGTAATCAATGTATTGGGCGAAATAATGAAATAGTGGCCATATGGTGCGGTTGCTAAATCCATCGTAGTATAAGTCTATTTCTTGTTTTGAAAGATGAACAGATATACAGTCTTCTTCAATCAACTTCTTTTCTATTCTATCTGCCAATTCATCATCAAGATCATCATTTGGTAATCCTGGCCATCCAATCCACTTCCCATTATACTCCTTATATACCGATTTCATTCCTGTAGCTAATCCACCTACACTAGGAATTAATTCAATATTTTCTTTTTCTAAGTTAATACTAAAAGGGAGTCTGTTGGAAACAATGTGAATTCTATTCATAAAATGTAATTTAAATTTTGGTTTAAAAACTATCGAATGTCATTTATAATCTTTATTTTCCGATGAGTTTTTATGGTTAAGCTCTAAAATAGTGTTTTTTTATGAAGAATTTAAATTACGGGGTAATAGGAAATTGCAGAAGTGCTGCTCTTGTTTCAGAAAAAGGGTCGTTAGATTGGGTTTGTTTGCCACAATTTGATTCATCTTCGGCATTTGCTAAGCTGTTGGATACCAATAAGGGAGGGAGTTTTGAGATTTTGCCCGAACATGTTACTGATATTACACAAGAATATCGAAAAAATACAAACATTTTAAAAACGCGTTTTGAATGTGTCGATGGAGTTTTTGAAGTATTGGATTTTATGCCAAGATATGTGACAGAGAAAAATGATTATTACATGCCGCCGGATGTAGTTCGGTTTTTTCGATTAGTTTATGGAAAGCCAAAGTTTCGGATCAAATATAATCCTCAACTCGATTATGCTCGAAACACAACAGAAAATAAATTGTCAGAAGGAGAATTTATAAAATCCTTTACCACATCAGGAAATTACGATTCGTTGTATTTGTATTCAAGTTTTAAATATTCTGATATTCTAAATCAGAATGTAATTGAATTGGAAAAAGATGAATTTTGTCAGGTGAGTTACAATCAGAAGTTATTGGCTCAAACGCAAGATAGAATTTATTTGAAATTACAACGAACAAAAACATATTGGTTAAATTGGAGTGAGAAAACAAAAGTACTTCCTAAATACAACGAAGAATCAAATCGAAGCGCACTGGTGTTGAAACTGCTAAGTTATCAGAAAAGTGGAGCTGTTTTGGCTGCTTTAACAACATCTTTACCAGAAACTATTGGTGAAGTTAGGAATTGGGATTACCGCTTTTGCTGGATTCGTGATGGCTCTATGGTTGTTAAAATTCTTACTCAACTGGGACATTATAATGTAGCAAAACGCTACCTGAATTTTATTATGGATATAATTCCTGAAAAGAATGAGAAAATTCAGATCATGTACGGAATTAATGGTGAGAAAAAGCTTTCGGAATATGAATTGGAACACCTTGCCGGCTATGAAGGTTCAAAACCGGTTCGTGTTGGAAATGCAGCTTATAAGCAAAAGCAAAATGATATTTATGGAATTTTGTTGGATTTGATTCATCAGCATTTCGAAATGTTTGAAAATTCTTTGGATCATAGTGAAGAATTATGGACGATAGTAAGGAGTATTGTAAAAGTTGTAGAAGAGAATTGGAAAAAGCCTGATCGTGGTATATGGGAAATCCGGGGGAAGAGTCTTCATTTTACCTTTAGTAAGGTGATGTGTTGGGTAGCATTTGATCGTGCTGTTAAAATTGCATCTCTATTACAACGAGATTATTATGTTGGGAAATGGACCATTCTGCGACATTCGGTGAAAGATGATATCATGAAAAAGGCTTGGAGTGATAAGAAACAGGCATTTACACAATTTTATGGTTCCGAAGATATGGACGCATCAGTTTTATTGATGGAAAGCTATGGCTTTATCAATGCAAATGATGAAAAGTACAAGTCGACTGTGCTAACAATTCAAAAGGAATTGGAGCATGATGGATTGATGTACAGGTATAAAAATCAGGATGATTTTGGAACACCTAAATCTGCGTTTACAATTTGTTCTTTTTGGTTGATTAATAGTTTATATAAAATTGGCAAGAGGAAGGAAGCCAAAGAGAAATTTGATAAGTTATTAACTTATTCAAACCATCTTGGATTATTTGCTGAAGATATTGATTTTGTATCGAAACGCATGTTGGGAAATTTCCCTCAAGCATATTCTCATTTGGCGATTATTGAAACGGCATTGAATTTTTCAAACAGTAAGTTTGATGATGAAGATAGTTTGTTGGATCAGTTGAGTAGTTAAATAATTACAATTAAAATAATAAACCGAAACTTAGCTAATGAGTTTCGGTTTTTTTTGTACGAATAAATAGCTTGTAATCGTCAATTATGTTCTTTTTTTTATTAATAATGGGAGATGATCTGTAGTCTATGATATGTTCAATAGTGTGAGTTTGTTAGTAAGATATATAGTTCGTTACGGAGTGTAAGTGTAATGTGAAAATCATTGTGTGATTTGAAAAATAAGCTGAAATGTCGGTTAATATCAGTACATTTATTGGTTTATAAGTTTGTGTAGTAATTATTATTACAACAAGTATTTTTAGATTTTTAAAGATATAATTAATGAAAGAGCAAAATGCTATGTCGATTAAAAACATTTCACTTAAAATATTTATCCTGTTTTTATTATTTGGCTGTGTGCCAAATAAAAAAATAAACCAGTCACAAACGACTAATTCAAGGAAGAGTTATCAGCAACTTGCTCAGGACGAATTTGGAGAACAGGTTGAGTACCGTTTAAATCAAGATAGCAGCTATGTGTTGTGCTCAAAAATGATTCAAAAACCAGTAATTAATCCTAATCAATTAACTGAATTTTTTGTGTACGATATAAAAAAGGAGGAAATTATTTATACAGACAAAATAGCCAATGCCAAAATTTCTTGGTACAACAATACTCAGCTACAGATTATTAATCAGAAAGGATACATCGAAAATCCTTCAGATACAGGGAAATGGGTCTATATTTTTGACCTTAAATCAAAGAAAAAAGTCACACAGCTAAGAACACAATAAGAAATCACAATCAGCTAACTAACATTAATTTATGAAAATCAAGTACATCTTATTTTCTGTTGGAATCCTTGCTTTATCTGGGATTTTTATCAGTACTTATAATCAGAAGGCGGAAAAGCAATTTTCCAGTCAAGATTTTACACCTGAAGAATTTTGGCAAAAACAATATCAGGAAAAGAAAGAGAAGAGAAAGGTGGGCTATAGTAAGGCTAATAAGCCCGATATGTATAGCAAATATTTTAAAGACATAACAACCAGAATTGGAGAAAGCGAATCTGGGTATCAAATGAACTATAAAACATTGGAGTTACAAAATGCGCGTAAAAATAGTTCTAAATTAAAAAGTGTAAAGGCTGGATTGGATTTCGTTCAGCGTGGTCCAGCAAACGTAGGTGGTCGTACTCGTGCGATTTTAGTAGATCCAGATGATGTTAATAAGAATACTTGGTTCGCAGGTAGTGCTACTGGTGGAATTTGGAAAACTACAGATGGTGCACAGAACTGGACTAATTTATCCAACGATTTAACCAATCTGTCGGTGAATGCTCTAGCAATGGCTAAATCCAATCATGATATTATTTATGCTGGAACTGGTGAGAGTTTTCCTGGAAGTGCTCAAAACTTAGGGAATGGTATTTGGAAGTCTGTTAACCGAGGGGCTAGTTGGACACAGTTGGCAAGTACTGCAACAGATAAGAAATTTGCTTATGTGAATCGACTTTTTGTGAATCCGATTAATTCAGAAATAGTTATTGCAGCTACAGAAACAGGATTATTTAAAACGATTAATGGAGGAACCGACTGGACACAAGTATATGAGAGTGTGCGAGGTGTTGAAGATTTAGCTTTTTACCCTACTGCAAGAGACACTATTTTTGCTGGAGAAAATGGAAAGGGAATTCTCCGTACCATAAATGGTGGCGAAACTTGGGAATTCTATTCAAAGGGATTGTCAACAGGTGATCGTTATGAAGTAGCCGTGTCTCCAGTAAATAGAAATTTTGTATACACAAGTATTGATATTTCTGATGATGTGTCAGAGGTTTTCTTATCAATGGACAATGCGAATAGTTGGGCTAAATTTAGTGATGCACAAAATTTTCTTGGAGGACAAGGAGGTTATGATAATACATT
>JBFFMG010000139.1:0-8768 GCA_041554215.1 Labilibaculum sp. | reverse complement strand
TTCGCCGGCGGACCGCACAATTTCACCGTTTCCGGCCTTGATCAGGACCCGAACAGCTGCCTCCTGCCGGATATTGTGCTTCCCGTCATCCAGGGCATCGTAGGGGGCATCAGTATGCCGATGAGTATTACAATATCAGTACTACTGACAAAAACTTAGTGCTCGAATTGGCAAGAGAATTGAAAATTGACGGCATTGTTGCCTATGCTTCAGATCCGGCTGCTCCAACAGCAGCATATGTGTCCGAAAAATTAAAATTGCCTGGAAATCCATATCAATCGGTGAGAATTTTGGCAGAAAAAGATCTGTATAGGGATTTTCTTTTACAAAATGGATTCAATTTGCCAAAATCAATGGGGTTTGAAAATCTGGCAGATGTTTTACTGGAAATAGATGATTTTTCATTTCCGGTTATGGTAAAGCCTGTCGATTCGTCGGGAAGTAAAGGTGTCCGTAAAGTTAGTTCGGACAGTGAGCTGGTAGATGCTTTTGAGTATGCGATGAGCTTTTCAAGAGCAAAAAGGATTGTGATTGAAGAGTATCTTGTTAAAAAAGGCCCTCAGATTCATGGTGATGCATTTGTAAGTGAAGGAAAACTATGTTTCTGTTATTTGGGAGATCATCATTTCGATGAAAAAGTTAATCCTTTTGTTCCTTATTCAACAACATTACCATCTGTTCATTCACTGGATGTTATGAACAGAATCGAATTGGAATTGCAACGCTTATTCGATTTGCTTGACATTAAGCAAGGGGCTTTTAATGTTGAAGTGAGAATTGATGAGAATGATCGAATTTTTTTAATGGAAATAGGTCCTCGAAATGGTGGCAATCTGGTACCTCAGTTAGAGGAATATGCCTCCGGATTTAATATGGTGAATGCGACCATTGAGGCAGCCATGGGCGAGAAGATTAGTGTGAATACTATTAGTAAAAAAGGTTTTTTTGCCTACTATGTTTTGCACAGCGATCGCGATGGAATTTTTAAAGATATTAAACTAGCTCCGGAATTATATGAGAATATTTTAGAGAAGCATATTTTCAAAAATACAGGAGATTTGGTACAGTCTTTTCAGGGCTCGAATGCAAGCATTGGGGTGTTATTGTTACAGTTTTCGTCGATGGAGGAAATGATTGAAATGATTGAAGGAAGTGCAAAATACATTCAAGTTAAGCTTGAGTCAGAGGAGAGAATTCTTGTTGCTGATATGGATATTAGCAGAAAAGCGATTTAGAATGAAAGCGATAGGTGGATATTTTGAATTGGAAAGAGGCCATGGGCAGGAATATTATCCCCATTTGCTCAAATTAAATACAGGCAGAAATTGTCTTGAATATTTAATTAGAGCGGTTAATTTCAAAAAAATATATCTTCCAAAGTTCTCCTGTAAGGTGCTTTTGGAACCCATTAAAAAGCTGAATATTGAATATGAATATTATTCAATCGATCAAAATTTAAATCCTGTTCTAAGCAAGCATCCAAAGGGGGATGAGGTGCTTCTTTATATCAATTATTTTGGTCTTAAGGATGTGTCTGTTCGGGAGTTGAATCTGAAAATTCAGAATTTAATTGTTGACAATTCTCAGGCTTTTTTCTCGGATAGTGTTTCGCTCTTAGGAACATTTTATTCGGCACGAAAATTTTTTGGAGTTCCTGATGGTGCTTATTTGCTAAGTAGCTTGAATGTTAAGGAAGAATTGAAAAGGGATTTTTCATGGGATAGAATGAGGCATTTATTGAAGCGTTTTGAATTAGGTGCGGAAAGCGGATATTCTGATTTTCGGGATAATAGTTTAAAGTTATCGAATCAGCCCATTTTGCAGATGTCGGAACTCACCCAATCACTTTTAAGTCAAATCGATTACTCCAATGCCAAGCAACGTAGAGAAGAAAATTTTCGGTATTTGCATCAGCAGCTTTCCGATATGAATCAATTTGAATTTTCAGATTCGGATGTGAACGGTCCTATGGTGTATCCTTTGTATGTGGAAAATGAAAATCTGCGAAAGCAATTGATTCAGAATAAAATATTTATAGCGAGCTATTGGCCAAATGTGTTGGAGGAATGTCCGACAAATAGTTTGGATTACAAACTGGCTAAATACATTCTTGCTCTTCCGGTTGATCAGAGATATTCTATTGAAGATATGGAGAGAATTTGTAATGTGTTATTGCCAGTTTTAGAAAAAAATCATCAAATAAAATCCTAAATATGACTACTCCTTTTGTTAGTGTAAAAACGATTACCTACAATCATGAAAAGTTCATTGCCCAATGCATTGAAGGAATTATGATGCAAAAAACCAATTTCTCGTTTGAATACATTATTGGTGAAGATTGTAGTACTGATGGTACGATGAAAATTATTCAGGAATATGCAGCTAAATATCCAGATGTAATTCGAATTATAAGCGATGAGAAAAATGTAGGTGCGGTTGAGAATGACAACAGAACAGATAGAGCCTGCAAGGGGAAATATGTTGCTTTTTGTGAAGGAGATGACTTTTGGACCGATCCGTACAAATTACAAAAGCAGGTGGATTTTTTGGAGGCAAATGAGCAATATGGAATGGTTCATTCAGGTTTCTCCTGTTTGAATGGAGATAAATTGGTTGAGGATGTTTGGAAGAATAAAAAAATACCTCAAGGGGATGTTCTGGATGATTTAATATCTGGAAATCATATTGCTACAGCAACAGTATGCATTCGAAACGAATTTCTGCAAAAAATTCGAATTGCCAATCAAATTAAGGAAAACAAATGGCGAATGGGGGATTACCCATTGTGGATTGAAGTTTCGGCTCAATCGCAAATTGCCTATATGCCAGATGTTACTATGTGTTATCGTGTACATCCAAATTCAGCAACACATGGACTAGATTGGAATGGCGATTTTAAATTCTTTCAAAGTAGATATCAGATTAAGAATTTTTACGCAGAGAAGTATGATCGCAAAAAACTGACTCCTTTTTTAGACAAGATGTATCATCGGGAGTTATTGAAATATGCCATATTTTTAAAAGATAAGGAACTAAGAAAATCTTGTGTGGATTATTTCAAAACAAAGGGGAGTAGTAAAGAATTTCCGTATTTGATATTTTCAAAATATTCCTTTTTAGATTCGATTTTCCAGTTTGTATATTCCTTCAGGAAACGAACTCAAACGTTGGTATAACAGAGACGTAAATTCGTGTAAAATAACTATGTCATGGTACAAAAAGGCAAAAAGAAAATATTATTATTAGGAGGATCACCATTTCAGATTCCCAGCATACTTTACGCAAAGTCTGCAGGATATTATGTGGTTACCTGTGATTATTGTCCGGATAATCCAGGACATCAATATGCCGATGAGTATGTGAACTTGAGTACAACTGACTTGAAAGCGGTGTTAAATCTATCCAGAAAATTGGAAATTGATGGGATTTTAGCTTACGCTTCCGATCCTGCAGCACCAACAGCGGCTTACGTTGCTGAAAAAATGGGACTCCCTGGAAATCCTTACAAATCGGTGAAAACTCTTTCAGAGAAAGATTTGTATCGTAGCTTTTTGCTGACGAATAATTTCAATACCCCTAAGTATGGTGGTTTCAGTACTTTAAATGATTTTTCAAATTATTCAACAGAATTTACTTATCCGATTCTTGTTAAACCAGTTGATTCTTCGGGAAGTAAAGGCATTTCTATGGTGAAAGATTTATGGGGAATTGGAAAGGCAATTGATTATGCAATGAAATTTTCTAGAAGCAAACGCTTTATTGTCGAAGAATATATTGCAAAGAAATACCCTCAGCTCGATGGAGATATTTTTATTTACAATGGTAAAATTACGGCCTATTATTTGGGGGATCAGGAAAATGACCTTGAGATCAACCAGTTTGTGCCTTCCAGTATAAATTATCCATCTCTTTTACGCAAGGAGTTACATGATAAAATAAAAATAGAATTACAACGAGTAATCGATTTGTTGAAAATTAAATTTGGCGGATTTAATATCGAGGTGATTATTGATGAGAACGATCAGGTTTATTTAATGGAGATTGGTGCTCGTAATGGAGGGAATTGCATTCCCGAAATAATTAAATGTGCAAGCAATGTAGACATGATAAAAATGAGTGTGGATGCTTGCATGGGAATAGAACCAGAGATTCTAAATCAAAAGGAGATTAATAAGTATTTCACAACCTATGTGATTCATTCCAGTAAAGATGGAAAATTTCGATCAGTAAAATTAGATGATTCGATACGGGATTATGTGCTGGAAATCAAATTGATGGTTGAAGAGGGAGCAGATGTTTTTCGTTTTTGTGGTTCCAATTGTACAGTAGGCATAGGTTTATTGAAATTCCCTAATTTGGATACCAGGGAAATGATAATGAGTAATATCGAGGAATTGATTGCGGTTGAGTTGGAATAGAAATATAGGCAAGGCCAATGGGTATTGTTATTTTAAATCAAATGATTTGAAAAAAATATGAAGTATGTTGAAATCGGCTTATGGTTATTGGCTTTTTTTATCGCTTTTTTTCTGAAAAGTTATACAATTGGCGGTCAGGAAATGGCTTATCTATGGAAATTGCCCTTGCTTATATTTCTATTTATAGGCGTGTTAGGGCAAAAAATAAATTTCAATTTTTTGATATTAGGCTATCTCTTCGCCATTAAGAATATGGTTAATACCTCTTTTTTCGATTACCCGGTTGATTCAATCATCAATTTTTCCAAATACCTAACCATTCCATTGGTTGTTCATTGGATTTTTTTAAATATCAACAGTATAGAGAGCCTACGAAAATTACGAATGTTACCAGTATATCTGTCTGGTTTTTTAATCATTTCAAATATTCCTTACTATTTAGGTGTTTTTTCGGCTCCAGTAAGTAAAACCATGCTTTGGATGGAGGAAGGTTCTTTAGATGGTTTGGTTGGGATTTTAGGCGCTCCCCATTATACTTCTGCTTTACTGGCTGTTGCATGCATTATTATTCTGGAGTTTGTTGTGAAAAAGCGAGGCGATCTGCCCTTAAATTTTGTCTTAGTACCCCTTTTGTTGTTAGGATTATTCTTTCTGTTTAAAACCTACACGCGAACTGGTTGGCTGATGTTTGTTGTTGGTGTTGTAATTCTTTTTGCTAGGAAAATTTCATTTAAGGATGCAGGTAAGATTCTGGCTCTTAGTGTTCTTCTTTTTGCGAGTCTTACGGTACTGTATCAAACCAATGAAGGTTTCCGCAGAAGGGTGATGGATGACCGGGCAGGACAGGATGATAAATCCGCCTACGAAACAGTAGGGTCAGGACGATTACAAATTGCTCAAGTATATTTGGAGAATTTGTATGAAAGTAATTTTGTTACCTATTTAGTGGGAATGGGAATGCAGGAATCGCAAAACAGATATGAGAAAAAGGATGGAATGCCTCTCTTTGCACACAATGGATTTGTACAAACTTTAGTCGATAATGGAATCCTTGGTTTTTTACTTTACTTGGTATTCCTCTATTCAATTTTTAGAGAAATTTCCCGATCGGAAAGCAGTTATAATCAATTAACGGTAGCAATCTTTTTCATGTTTATTTCCTGTTTGGTAACGCAACAGGCAAATTATTTTTTATTGGATCTCTTGCTCTCATTATTCATTGGAACGGCTTTGATCGAAAGTCGAATTAATCGTCATATTGAATTAAAGAATCATCTCACATCAGCAGGCTTAAGGTCTAACTCACCTATAAATTAAAATATGTATCGTTTTTGTTTTGTTAGTCTAAATGATTTGAAGGAAATTGATTACGAGGCGAATTTTCCAAGTAATCAGTTCAGTTGGATTTACAATTGGTTTTCAGTTTTCGAAAAAGTAGAGAACAATGTACTTGGATATAATAAGAAAACATACATTATAGCAGCTTATAAGAAGGATAAGCTTGTGGCTATTGTTCCATTAATTAAAGTGTATCGGACGTATTTTAAACTGGTGAAAATTGAATTCTTAGAGTTTTTAGGACAACAGTGGTCTAATTTAGGTAGCGATATAATCACATTGGATGATCTTGAAGAATGCTTTACATCCGAATTCATTTCATGGGTAAAGTCAAATATTAAATTTCATTTTTTATTCTTTAAATACTTACCCAAGAAATCAGTTTTAGCCAATAAATACCGATTGTTTCATTATGCAGGTGCACCTTTTATTGATATTGAGAAACACAGAGAATATGAAGCCTTTTCGAAAGAGGTGTATGCTCGAAAATTTCGTGAAGATTTACGGAGAACCTTGCGAAGGATTAAAAAGGATGGTTTTAATTTCGAAATTAGTTTTGAGGAGATTAATAAAAATAGTTTAGGGGAAATTCGTCGAATCGCTAAATCGAAAGAAGTTGATGGGAAAAGTTTTTTATATGGTGATTTGGAAAAAACTCAATTTCATTTAAAAATGTATGAAAGCTTTCCTTCACATGTGATTTTTGTGAAGTTTAATAAGCAAGCTGTAGCTTACGCTACGATTATTGATTGGAAGGGAGAACGAATTGGAATTGATGCTGCCTTTGACAGAGAATACCGAAAATATGGAGTTGGTATTCATTGCATCGATGCAACTATCAGGCATAGTTTTTCGGATAAAAAGCAAAAATTATCCTTTGGTTTAGGTTTAGACACCTATAAATTTCAGTTTTCAGATCAGATCGATCTTTTTTTCATGTGCTTCGATTTTAAATTTCGCTTGAAATCCCTTCTGGCACTTCCTTATTTTTTGTATCGTCTAAAAAAAGAAGATCGGTCAATAATTGAGCAACTTAGACTGGTTGAAGGGAAATGATAAATAGTATTGTTTATTTATTATTAGATTTTGGCGCACTGATCAAAAGAAGATTTACAAAGAAAAATAATTTTTTAATTAGTTGTATTTTCTGATTTACATTGTGAAATACAGAACAAATTAATCCTTAAGTTATGTATAGTTTTCAATTGATTTCTCTTGAAGAACTTGAGCAGATTGAGTACAATGGAGAATTTCTCAGTAGTGATTTTAAATGGATTTTCAGTTGGTATTCAATTTTTAAAGATGTGGAAAATAATACATTGGGCTATAATAAAAAGCCTTGTATAATTTCATCTTATTGTAAGGATAAATTGGTTGCCATTGTTCCACTGGTAAAACTAAATCGTGTTTATTGTAAGTGTTTGAAACTTGAATTTATTGAATTTTTGGATCAGCAATGGTGCAGTATGGGAAATGATATTATTTCTTTAAAATCCTTAGGGACTTCTTTTACGGAAGAACTAAAGCTCTGGATAAAAAAGAACATTAGTTATCATTTTTTATTCCTTAAATATTTGCCGAAATCAACCGTCTTGCAATCTAGCTATAAGTTGTATCACTATGCAGGAGAACCTATTATTCCGATGAAGGAATATTCAAGCTATCTAAATTTTTCGATGGAGTCGTATGCAAAACGGTTTAGAAAGCAGTTGGAAAGAACACTTCGAAAAATTGAACGCGATGGTTTTAAATTAGAATTGTTAACAGAAGAAATTAATGAGACAAATTTTAAGGAAATTAAACGATTGGCAAAATCGAAAATTGTTGATGGAAAAGGTTTTGTGTATGGAGATCCAAATAAAGAAAAGTTTTTCCTTGAAATGTTTAAATCTTATTCATCTCGGGTTCTGTTTGTAAATTTTAATAAGATCGCGGTTGCTTACGTTATTGATGTTGATAAAAATGGAAAACGCCTGGCTATTGATTGTGCTTTCGATAGAGATTATAAAACTTATGGAGCTGGAATTCATTGTATGAATTGTAACATTCAAAACAGTTTTAAGCTAGAGCAGGAAAAATTCTCATTTGGAGTCGGATTAGATCCGTACAAATTTCAATTTACCAAGCAAGCAGAATCACTATATATGTGTTTCGATTTTAAATACCGATTAAAATCTCTCTTAACATTGCCTTATTTACTGTATCGTGTAAAAAAGACTGATAGAACTGTTGTTAGCCAATTACATAAATTGCATTGTGATGTTGAGGTTTAAAAAAATAGTTGGAGATATTTTGGGTTTTGTTCTGCTTTTAATTTTCAAAAAAGCAGGATTACAAAAATTCGATAATCACGTTTTGTCCATTTATTTTCACAATCCATCTTCACTTTTATTTAAAGGGATAATCCGATTTTTGAGGGCTAATGATTTTCACTTTATCAGTGAAAACGAAATGCATAAAATTGTTATAGGGGAGCAGAATGTTGACAAAAGAAAGGTGTTCATTTCTTTTGATGATGCCTGGAAAGGAAACTTAAAACTGATTCCAATTATCGAGAAATACCAAATTCCAATTTCAATTTTCGTACCCGTAAAACCGATTGTGTCGGGTAATTATTGGTGGGAATATGTTCCGTATTTAATCAATAAGTTTCCTGAAATAACTTGTGTTGAAGATTTGAAACAAATTTTGAATAGTAAACGCATGAATTACGTGCAAGAGGCTTCATCAGAAGTGGTTCTAAAGAGGTCTTCTATTAATTTGAAAGAGCTGCAAGACTTGCAGAAGAATCCATTGATAAGCATTGGTTCACATACCTATCATCACCCAATAAGCATTAGGTGTACCGATGAAGAACTGGCCTTTGAATATTCCGAGTCGAAAAAGATATTGGAAAGTTGGTTGAATACAGAAATTAATTCGTTCGCCTATCCAAATGGAGACTACGATGAACGAGATTCTGAGCTTTTAAGGAAGAATGGCTATAAAATGGCTTTTACAACAAGTCCAAAC